>JBHELA010000174.1:0-3972 GCA_041859005.1 Ignavibacteria bacterium | reverse complement strand
ACGTCTAAATAATCTGCTCTCTGGTATTCCTCGCTGAAAAAAGACCTCTCTATCGATTTTGTCTTGCTGCTCGATAAATCCTTGCCGTCTTTATCAAGAAAAATTATATCCGTCGAACCCGGGTCAAACGGCGATTTCCTCACAAATATTCCGCCCGCATGTCCTCCGCTTTTCAGCTCTTGTCTCAGTATCGGAATCGGTATCACCTGTAAATCTGAAACGTTTACACCCGCCGATAGCGCACCCGATGTTATAGAGCGCTTTATCATGTTTGAAATGTCATCTATGTCGCGTCCCGCAAGCATGCTCTTGTTCTGTCCTAAGAATGCTCCGTAAACAGAACCAAGCTTTGCAGCAAACTCAGGATTTATCTGAAGGTTCGAAAGCCCTGTAATTCTTGAATCCGTAAAAAGGTCATTGAAAAATGTATCTTCCTGTATTAAGCTTCTCGTAATTTTTGCATTGTTGTCAATCGTCTTCTTGTCCCATATCTTAATGCTCGAACTGATAAATACATTCTTTCCTATCAAACAATTGTCGCCGATAAAAACAAAATCGTTTATTCTTGTGTTCTCTCCAATCTCACAATTCTTTCCTATCACATCAAAAAGCACTTTTGCATTCTGATGTATTATTACGTTGTTCCAGATTATCGAGTTCTTTACTTCCGCACCCTTCTCAATCAATACTTCATTGCCTATAACAGAGTTTTCAACATTTGCACCTTGCTCTATCATCGCAGTGTTGCTTATGCAGCTGCCGTTGGTATTGTTGTAAGTAATATGGCTCAGCTTTCCCGCAAGCACATCAAGGTTCGCGGATATATATTCTTCTAAATTTCCTACATCCCTCCAGTATCCCGTGCTTTTATAACCGTACAAATGTATTTTGTTCGCAAGCAGATAAGGAAATAAATCCTTTGAGAAATCAAAATTCTCTCCCTCAGGTATATATTGAAATACTTCCTTGTTAAAGCAGTAAATGCCCGTATTTATAGTATCGGAAAACACTTCCGAAGAAGAAGGCTTCTCAAGAAACCTGACAATCTTATTATCGTTATCTGTTAGCACGATTCCGTATTGAAGCGGATTCTCCGAACTGTACAGCGATAATGTCGCAACAGATTTTTTCTCGCTGTGATATTTGTGTATCGCACCAAGATCAAAATCAGTCAGTACATCTCCGCTTATTACTAAAAAATCATCTTTAATGTACTCTTCGGAAAGCTTCACCGCTCCCGCTGTACCGTAATCTTTATCGGGCAATACATACTTTATGCTGACTCCGAATTGGGAGCCGTCATCAAAATATCGTCTTATTATTTCTGGCTGGTAATAAAGAAGCATTACAAAATCAGTAATGTCATACTTCTTAAGTAGTGTTATAACATGCTCAAGCATTGGGACATTTACAATCGGTACCATGGGTTTTGGAATGCTGTTGGTTAAAGGTCTTAACCTTGTGCCAAACCCGCCTGCCATTATCACTGCCTGCATAACTTCTTCGTTTAGTTTATATTATTAATCAAATCTATTTCTTATCCTTTTTGTTGAAATCAAAGTTCACGTCAGGTGCGTTCTCGCTGCCTTCCTTGCCTTTGAAGTATGGCTTTTCTTTGAAGCCGAAAATCTTAGCTGTTATAACTGTTGGAAAACTTCTTACTTGTGTGTTGAAAGCTTGTACTGCTTCGTTAAACTTCTTTCTCTCAACTGATATTCTGTTCTCCGTTCCTTCAAGTTGTGACTGCAGTTGAAGAAAGTTTTCATTCGACCTTAATTGCGGATAGTTTTCCGTCACGACAAGAAGTCTTGAAAGTGCAGAAGAAAGTCCGTCCTGTGCCTGCTGGTATTTAGCAAATTTTTCGGGATCATTCAGGTCCTCAGCGCTAAGCTTTACCTGTCCGACTCTGCTTCTCATTTCAGTTACTTCTGTCAGTACGCTTTTCTCAAAATCTGCCGCTCCCTGTACCGTCTGCACCAGATTTGGAATAAGGTCTGCTCTTCTCTGATACTGGTTCTCTACCTGAGCCCATGCAGAACTGATAGTCTCCTCAGATGAAACCAGTGAGTTATAACCGCATCCGGAAAATGATGATGCGATGAAAAATAATACAACAACTGATAATAAATACTTCGTAATTTTCATATTAATTTGAATTAATTTAATTATTTAAGTTAACACACAAAATATTAATTTTAAACGTTATAAAAACTGTAAATCGCAATTATCTATATACAAACAAAAAAGCTCCCAATTTCGTTTTAAAACTCTAAACTCATACCTCTTTAGTTCTTCCCGATTTAGTAATACCCCTCTCTAAAAACCACTTCTCGTCTGCATATTATAATATGACAATACTAAGTAGAAATAATTATAATATATATTGACAATCACAAAAAATATGATTATATTTAATCAACTCAATCTTTAATTAGATGTTTTCCTCAAAAAAACATCCTTATTGAGCTAATGATGCTATAAATAGCACAATTCTTGAAACCCATTTCAAATCCACTATAAACTCACTCCAAATCCACTATATATTTACTATAAATAGTCTTTACTTGGTTCTTCCTCGGCTCTCAATATAGGTGTAAACCAACCCGCCATTCACTTCTGTTAGGAAAGATCTTTGTTCAATTACTTTTAACTTCTAAATCAGTGCAAATCATAATCCATCAGCTCTTATCAGTGTGCGCTCTTTAATACCAGCATAACTAATTAGATTTTCTGCTATTTATGTTTTTAGTAAATTATTAAATGAGAATACTCTACGATAATGAAATATTCCTGATTCAAAAGTACGGTGGCGTCTCCCGTTATTATTTTGAGCTTATCAGAAGAATGCCGGGATTTAATACCGAAGTATTGCTTTATATGGGCAGATTCATTAACGAATACGGTCTCGAAAATTGTTCCCAAAAGTTTTCAGTATTTTCTGGCTCTAAGATAAAGCATATTCCCAGAACAAAACTTCTCTCCATCACTTTGCAAAAACCTCTTTTCGAAAGGTTTGCCGAAAAGCAGTCGTTTGACATTTTGCATCAGACTTACTTCGGCGATATCAACGTAAGCAAGAAGCATAAGAGAGTTGTTACTGTTTATGATTTTACGCACGATAAGTTCTCAGAAAACTTTTCAAAACTCGATAGGTCTGCCAAACTCAAGAAAATAGCCATCGAAAAAGCTGACGGCATTATTTGTATCTCTGAATCCACACGCAAAGACCTTGAAGATATGTACAATCTCAAAAGCAAAAAAGTTAAAGTAATATATCTCGCAAATTCTCTCAAGTACGATATAAACGAGAAGTCAATCATAGACGGCAAGTACATACTTTACATCGGCGATAGAAGAAGCTACAAAAATTTTGCCATCATGCTTAAGCTGTTCGAAATAAATCCATCTCTCAAAGATGATTATAAGCTTATTTGCTGCGGTGGCGGTGAATTCACAAAAGCCGAAACAGATATGATTTCAAAAGCAGGTCTTCAAAATACTTTTATTCAGGTTGGAGCAAATGATAAGAAAATGGCAAATCTCTATAAGCACGCAGTAGCATTCGTATATCCATCTAAGTATGAAGGTTTCGGAATCCCTTTGCTCGAAGCGATGTATTATGACTGTCCAATCGTTGCTTCCAATGTCGGCTCATTGCCCGAAATTGGCGGTAATGCAGGCTTGTACTTCAATCCTGACTCTCCCGAAGAACTATCTTCATGTATAGAAACCGTTATTAATGATACCAACATCCGTAACGACCTGATTCAAAAAGGACGCGAAAGAGAAAAACTTTTCTCATGGGATAAATGCGCAGAAGAAACATACAGCTTTTACGAGGAGATTCTTTCATAAATGAATAACTTCAATCCGCATCCCAAAGTCAGCATCATTACAGTTGTCTTTAATAACAAAGAGAACCTTCGCAAAACTATTGACTCCGTCCGAAATCAGAGGTATAATAATCTTGAA
>JBHELA010000107.1:0-7861 GCA_041859005.1 Ignavibacteria bacterium | reverse complement strand
GCTGAGACGGACTGAGGCGGCGGATTTGAAGAAGACGATGGAGAGGTTTACTTCGGCGGAATTAGAGGGGGTTTTGAGGGAGCTGGGCAAGAAAGAATAGAATGCGTAAATCGAACACAGATTTCCGCTGATTGAACGGATTGTCACGGATGGAAAGAGAGAAGAGATTTTTTTGGGTAAGAGATTTTTACCACCAAAATCCGACACGGCGGATGCTGGAGAACGCACACGAAAACTCGAGAAAAGATTTATTTTTTAGATAAAAGCAAGAGCGCACAATAATGAACTGATGTTTTATGATTTCCACTGATTAATCATTATTAAAAGTATCGCAATCAACGTAGAGAATTATTTATTGCAAAGAGCGGATGGGTTGTGATTTATTCGTTCCCAGGTGCCCTGAAAAACTGAGTAAGAAGGACGAGCACCCGGGAACGAAAGTATAATTTTATTATTTTAGTAAAATCATTTTAAGCTGCTTTGTAAAGCTGCCTGACGTGATTCTGTAGAAGTATAATCCGCTGGAGAGTTTGCTGCCGTCGAATTCGGCAGTGTAGTAGCCTGCGTCTTTTGTTTCGTTTATTAATACCGATACTTCTTTTCCGAGTATGTCGTAAACTTTAAGCGATACAAATCCGTTTGCGGGGATTTCGAAATCAATTTTTGTTTTCGGATTGAACGGGTTTGGATAGTTTTGCGACAATGAGAATCTTTCAGGTACGCCGATTTTAACGGCTGAGTTCAGCTTATGGTATTTAATGTTTCCGTTGTAATCTATTTGTTTGAGGCGGTAGAGATATGAGCCTGTAGGCAAACCGTTTTCTTTGAATGAGTAATTTACATACTGATTTGAATTTCCTTTGCCTTCGACGTAGCCGACTTTGTTCCATTCATTTTTTCCTTCGGGAGTTTTTTCGATATCAAAGCCTTTATTGTTTGTTTCGCTCGAGGTTGTCCAGTTCAAGGTTACGGAGTTATTATTCACGCTTGACGTAAATGACTGAAGTTCAACGGGTAAAGCCCCTTCTATAAGGGTTTCCCAGAGTCCCCGCCCGTATGTGCCTGCTCTGAGTTTATCGCCGGAAGCATTGTAGTAAACATCGAGTTCGGTAACGACCACGCTTGGTAAACCGTTGGAATAATTAACCCATGCGTTTGCACCGTCTTTTACATATACACCTAAATCGGTACCCGCGAACAGAACGTTTCTATCTGCTGCGGTTTTATATTGTAAGATGCACATGACAGGCAGATTTGGCAAGCCCGCTGAGATGTTAGTCCAGTTAGTGCCGCCGTTTGTAGATTCAAAAACTTTTGTCCCTGATGTATATCCGCCGTAACTTATCCAGAGTGTGCCGGGAGAATTATTCTTTACAGCGATATATGTAATGTAATCTGAAGATGATGGTAATGTAACTGTTGACCAGTTGGTTGCTCCGCCGTCTGTTGTTTTCCACATATTCAACTGGTCTGCTGCATAAAGTACATTTTGATTTGAAGGCGCAATAGCAAGTGAACGAAGTTTTGCGGAAGAACTTAAAACCTGCGAAGCGCTTGTCCAGCTGTTACCCCTATCGGCAGTTTTCCAAACTTTATCATATCCTGCGAATAGGACTAATGAGTTTGAGGGATTAATTACATAAGGAGTAACCCAAAAACCAACAGGTTGACCACCGGGTATATTTTCAGAAATAATGGTCGGGAATGAAACACCTCCATTAACACTTCTGGATATTTCCCCTTCGACATATGTAGCATACATATAATTTGAATTGTAAAAATCAATTATACATTCCATACCGTCTCCGCCATAAACGTCAGACCAGCTGCCGCTATTCAATAACTTAGAGCCGTTATCCTGTAAACCGGTGAGGATTTTGGTTGAACTTGTTTGCGCGACACCGATTCTGTATATCTGGCTGATAACAAGCCCGTTAGACAAATCAGTCCAGTTTGTTCCGCCGTTAACGGTTTTATAGATACCGCCGTCATTGCCTTCAAAAAGAACTGAAGCACTTTGATAAATCATTGCATGCTTATCTGCATGAGTAACGGGTACACCGCTAATATTGTAATAAGAATCTGGCGCCCAGCATGTATTTGCGGTAAAACTCACGCCGCCGTTCGTGGATTTCCATGTGGTTATACCGCCTATAAAAACAGTATTTGCATCATCGGGTTTAACTGCAATGCACCAGTCGTAAGAGCCCTGCCCGCCGCTTCCTCCGGAACCGTCAGTGAAATAGCCAAGCATACCTGCGGGTGAACCTGAATTGACTGCTGTAAAATTGGCACCGCTGTTCGTGGATTTATAAACACCATAAACACCGCCGGAACTGTTTGCAGATAGCAAATAAACAACGGAGGAGTTAGCGGGAGTAACAGCAATTTCCCCTCTTCTGCCGGAAGCAGTAATGGAATAATAAGACCAGTTTTCACCGCTGTTTGTAGAGCGATTTATGTAAGTTCCAGCGTATGGCATACTCGAAGCGTACATTACGGTAGGGTCGCTTGGTTTGAATTCCATATCACCCCATTCGTTGAGACTCTTTTGAGTCCAGCTTGTTCCGCCGTTAGTGGATTTGTATATTCCATCGGAAGTAGAAGCAAAAAGAATCAGTTTGTTCGTTGGATGAATAAGTAATTTATAAACTAATTTATTTTGACTTACGGTGAAAGTAAGACCTGTTGTATTCCACGTTGCACCGCCGTCAGTTGACTTCAAAACACCTATACTGTTATTATCGTTTGACTGTCCGCCTCCTAAAGCCCACATACTGCCGCCGTCACGGTCACCTGTTGCTATATAAATAGTATTTGAAGTTGCATAATCGCTGGGGATGACAATATCGCTGACACCCAGAACTGCCATGTTGTTGTTCAGTATAGTCCAGTTTGTTCCGCCGTTAGAGGTTCTCCATATTCCTCCCGAAGGACTCCCAACCCAGAACGTATTTGCATCAGACGGATGAAAGGCAATGCAGTTAATTCTTCCAAGCCCTGCATATCCGCCTGTAGAAGTGTTCGTACCGAGATTCGTCCAGCTTTCGGAATAATCGGTATTTCCCGGAGAATAATATGGACTCTTTTTGTACTTCTCGTATTCATCAACAGCAGTCGTCTTTGGAAATTCACCTGTCAATTGATTCACTCTTTGCTCCCAGTAATACTCCCAGCGCTTGTATATCTTCCAGTTCGGAACTTTTTCTTTCACACCGTTCTTCAAGACGTAACCGCCATCCACGCCAAGAGAAGCCCAGTGTTCATTCATAGCTTTTTGAATGTCAAAGAAAGTGGATTTGCTGTTGAGGCTGTATTTACTGAAAACAGATTCAGGAATAACCTGAGAAGAAATATCTTTGTAGAATAAAAATGAAATAATTATTAAACTTGCAATAATTACTTTGGGGAAATTGTAATTTAAATAATGCATAATATACTCCTATTTGTTTCAAAATACAGTTTCTGTTTTTCAAGAACAATTCAAATGATTATGGCACACAGAAAGAGCGGATGGGTTATGATTTCTCTTCAGTAGCTTTCTGATTCATTAATTCGTCTGTTTAATGTATTGAGCAAAGTACGGAGGTTTTCTTTTTGCGCACATAGATCTGAAGGTGTGATAACAGCTCGCTTTATGTGGAAGATCCGGGGGATTGTAAATTTGCCTTTTGAATAGGAGTACATTAAGAACAGGTCAGTGAAATTAAAAATGAAATTGAAATAGTAATAGTATATCGGCTTTTGCAGTTTGAAGCCAAGCCTTACCGCAGTACTATCGCTGAAGAAATATGATGTCCCCTCTATAGATAATGAGGGTTTTATTTTCCCGCTTTCGATTTCATCTGTAATTTTCAAGAGACCTTCTACAAAGTATGCAAGAATTATGTACCTTGCTTTTATTCCTTTGTCTTTCAGTTTCATGTTTATTAGATAATCGAATGTGGTTCCGTTATGTAGGTCAAGTTTCTTTTTGGATTTTATTCCGAGAAGCATGGGTGAGTAGTAAATGAAGTATCCCGAAACTCTCATGAGCGGTGTCATGGTGCATATTGCAAGCGGTAACGCAATGGGCAAAAGGAAGAGAAATAGAAAACTTTTTTCAAAACCAAATATCACTGTAAGCCCGAGCGGTAAGCCGCCGAAAAAAGCAAGAAGTATGGAGAGTATCCAGAGAATAATTTTCGGTAAAGAATAGAATTTATTCATTGCTGGTATTTCAAATGAATCTTATTTCAGCAAAACAAGTTTCTTTGTCTGAACAAAATCCCCTGCCCTAAGCTGATAGAAATAAATTCCGCTTGAATACACTGAAGCATTGAAACTTACTTCGTACTTGCCGGGTAATAAATACCCGTTGTGAAGCGTTGCAAGCTCGCGTCCGACGATGTCGAAAACTTTTAGCTGAATGAGATTCCCGCTCGTTCTTTGATTTGATGACAATTGAGGTATGTTGAACCTGATAGTTGTCATTGCGTTAAACGGGTTTGGATAATTTTGTTCTAAATTAAAATCATTCGGAACTTCTTCTGATAATTTGCTTATTGCTAATAATTCTGATAATTGTCTTTTCCATATAGAATTATTCTTTATACCTGTATATAACATTCCATTACTTAAAAACACAGATAAAGCTTCAGAGTTCGTGAAAAGCCCCTCATTCTTTGATATCCAGTTTTGTCCGTTATTAGTTGTTACAAATATTCCGGTTTTTGTTGCACAAATTAATTTATTAAATTCCTTTTCAACCCCATTAACATTTACCGATGTTAATCCTATACTTTGCCAATTAATTCCTCTATCGCTTGAATAATAAACGCCGGTCATAGTTGCAGCATATAATTCATTACCTGATATTTTGATATTGTTAATAGATTTTCCCGGTAATACATTTACCCAATTGTCTCCTAAATTAGTTGAAATCCAAATTCCCCCGGAAGCCGCATCTCCAGCAAAAATAGTATCTCCAGAAATTACTAATTCATTTGCTGTAGGAATATTGAGTACCTTTGTCCAGTTGATTCCGTCATTTGAAGTCCTATGAACTCCTTGTTCATAAGGAGATGCAAAAATGAAATTCGCATTTGCAACAGAGGAAAAAATACCTTTGTTTGAATTCGGACTTGGAATTTCAAACCAGGTTTCACCTTCATCTGTAGATTTATGAATTCCAACTCCGTCACCGGATGAAAATAAATTTCCGCCTGAAATAACTATATTAGACATATATAATTTCATATTCGTTTGAGCCCAATTTATACCTCCGTTAAGTGATTTATATATTCCTGAAGAGCCGGCTGAATATAATTTATTGGCACTCGCTGCAAACTTCAAAGCATCACCTCCTGGAAAATCTGACGTTGAAAAATTTATACCGCTATTTGTTGAACGCTGTAATCCATAGTTGCCCCAGCTTGTAAAGACATTGTTTCCAGTTTTAAAAACAAAAGTATTACTATTATCACCTATCCCTGTATTTATCCAGCTATCTCCACTATTAGTCGATAATAATAATCCTGATAAAGATGAACTTGCAAATATTGTATCATTCTCACAGCTAATTGAATATATTACTCCGGGTTGATTATAAGTTTTAACCCAACTTACCCCATCATTGGTTGATTTATATATACCGTCATAACTTGTTCCTGCTATTATTTTATTCTCATCAATATGTATTGATCTAACAGTATTATTGTTAAGAGAGGTTTGGTTCCAGGTATTTCCTTCATCCGTTGAAATATATACTCCGGCGGTATTAGTTCCGGCTACTATTTTATTTCCTTTAGATTGAATACAATTAATAATTCTGTTATTTAATGTTGATTGAATCCAGTTTGTTCCGTTATTTGATGAATAATAAATCCCCGTTGGCTGGGATACACTCCCTGCAAATATACGGTTAGATGAAATATTCACTCCATCTACATTAAAATTATTAAGAGATGTTTGCTGCCAGGACTGACCACTATTTGTAGTGATATAGACTCCTGTTGTAGTTCCGGCTATGGAAATACTCCCTTTAGATGCTATAGAATTTATGAAAATACCGAAAAACGCTGTTTTTCTCCAGATATTACCATTATCCTCTGACTTAAACATTCCATATCCGAATGTACTTGCATAGAATATGTTTCCACTCTTACTAATGCTGCTAACTCTTCCGCCAGATTGAACTCCAATTTGAGTCCATTGTGAAACAGCATTGCTGAAGTAGGCAGAGAAAATAATTATTAATAGAATTTTTATTGCTTTCATATTATTCTTCATTTCGAAACTACTTATTTATTAAAAATTGAAACAGATTTATATAATTAATTTTAGGGTTTTTCAGCTTTTTCGTTTATTTAATCTCCTGATAATTCAATCTTTTCTAATTTATCTTCTCTTTCTTACTCCATCTGTTTAATCAACAATTCCGAAACATATTAGTTCATTCTACAAAATTATTAGTTGTGCATAAAAACTAATTTCAGGTGTTTAACTTGCATGAAGTGAGACTTAATATGTACATGGATAATACAAATTCGCCCGTGAAACCGCTGTATAGGAAAAATAAAAACGGGATCGGGGCTGCTTAAAGTGCGATTACAGAAACTGCAGTCCCATATTTTTCCCAGCTCGACATTGCTGTTTTTCCTTCGACCTTAAACCTGAACTTATATTGCTTATATTCGTGGTTCGTTCTACTTCCTTACATTAACATATCCGCCGCGATGAGGTACGGATGGCTGGTAAGTGACGAATGCTTTAGGGTCAATCTTTTCTATTATTTCCAGAACTTCTTTCTGACGCTTACGGGGAATTAACGCAAGGATGATAGCAACTCCGCCGCTGGCACCTTCGCCGGGAAGAATTGTAACTCCGAATTTATTTTCGCGCAGAGCGTTTGCGATATCGTCGGGATAGTTTAGGGAAAAGACGTTCAGCCATACGTGTCCCGTGCCGATTTTCTGTTCTATAGTAATTCCGATTATTGTTCCGAGTGCAAAGCCTCCTGAGTAAGCAAAAATGTTTATCCAGTTATCAAGGTGCGACATAACACTGCTGATTGCAACAACCCAGATTGTCACTTCGACGAATCCGATTGCTCCTGCAATGTACTTTTTTCCCTGCACGGTTATAATCGTGCGGATTGTCCCGAGTGATACGTCGATAATGCGGAGGGACATTATCATTAGTGCGAAAAGAATGGTTTCTGTCATTTGCGTAAAATAAAGTTTGTCATCCCCTCATGTTTTTGGAGGGGATCTTATCACGTTGTTCTCTTTCTTCAATAAAACTCATCATGTCTTTTATATCATCCTCTGTCATGAAATCATATAATAAATCTCTTAAGTTAGGATTATTCTCTTTTATAATTCTCATCTTCCAATCTCTGTTCCACCTTTTAAGTCTCTTCTCCCTTTTTATCGCGTAATCAATATCCGTAAAATGTTCAAAGTAAACAAGTTTATCAATCATGTATCTTACTGTAAATCCTGTATGCAGCATCATTTTATGTTCTACTACTCGCTGATTAAGATTGGATGTTACACCAACGTAGAAAACAGCATTGTATTTGTTCGTAAGAATATAAACCCAATATGAGAACTTATCTTCTTGCATGTTGGTAAATTAGGATTTTTGGGAATAATATTCATGGTAGTTCATTATAATGGATATTATTAAAGATTGTCATGATTAGAACCACAGCCAATAATTAACACATTGTTAAAAATATTAATACTTCCTTGATTAGATCCCCGCCAAAGGCATGCGGGATGACAGGGTTGGGGGAAATATAAAAAACTTTCTTGATTTGATCCCCGCCTTGATCCCCGCCCAAGAGCGTCTCGGGGACGCGGGGATGACACCTTAG
>JBHELA010000324.1:0-13121 GCA_041859005.1 Ignavibacteria bacterium | reverse complement strand
ACTGTTGCAGGTGTTTATACAAACCGTATTTTAAAGCGCATGAGACTCGAAGCAGATCCTACAGTTCAGTATGCACTGCCGGATGGTCCCAAACAAAGATTGCTTAATGAAGATCTGAAGATTCAATCTCCTTATAATACGTATTTAAATTATGGACTGCCTCCCGGGCCTATTAACAATCCCGGCATTAAAGCAATCGAAGCCGCATTAAATCCAGAAAAACACAACTATCTATTCTTTGTGGCAACCGGAAAAGGAGGGCATACTTTTTCATCGACTTACAACGAGCACCTGATAGCAGTAAAAGAATACAGAAAGAATGTTCAGCAGAAATAACATAAAACTGTCTAAAGTTTTTCTCAAACTGGATTATAGAAATTCGGAGGATTCAGGAATAAGAAAGTTAACAGGTATGATAATTACTTATTTGTTTATAAATACGATGTTATCTCTGGGCAACTTTCAGAAATTTGAATTAAATTCATTCATCTTTTCATCCTTAACGATAAACCTTTTTCTTGTTGGATTTGTGATCGTGTCAGATTATGCCGATTTGTTCTTTTCCCCAAAACACTCTCTTGCGCTGGCAAGTTTACCCATCAAAGAGGAAAACATTTTCGTCTCAAAAATTTCTTCGGCATTTATCTATCTTTCTGTATACCCGCTTGTTGTATCATTTCCGCCCGCAGTATATGTGTATTTCTACAATCACAGCATTTCAGAATCGTTATTGTTTGTTCTTATCTCTTTTCTGTTCTCTTATTTCATTATCGGTTTCATTTTCCTTGTAAACAGTATTATTATCATAAGGTCTAAAACAAAAAGCAGAGTGCTTATATTCTTCATGCAGATTCTTTTTGTGTTTTTTATTTTTAGTATGAATAAATATTCTGCTAATAATGCAAGTGACCTGCTGAATTTAAACTATATCAAATATCTTCCGCAGTATTATCTGTTGCTTGGTTTTTATAATATATATTATTTATTAATATTTATTGTTGTCACTATACTTCTTTTTGTTTTTATCTACATTTTTCTTAAACATAATTATTCTCGTATATCCGGTTTAATAAATACTATCGGGTCTCCATCGGGAAAAAGAGGATTCCTGTCATTAAACGTTGACTGGTTTGATAAAATTATTCTTCGCAATAATCTTGAGGCTGCTTCCTTCAATCTGATTAAAAATCATCTACGGAATACAAGCACACTTAAGTTTAGACTTATACCATTGTTGTTCTTACCTATAGTGGCAACTGCAATTACTGTTTTTAGCGGTATGAATGAAATGCTGTTTCTTTCTATAATGACAAATACAAGCTTGCTTGTAATAAGCCCTGCAATCTCTATGACGTTCATTGTTTCATCAAGAATATTGTTGTCTAATCTGGTTATTGGTTTTGATGAAGACGAAAACATTTCTTCTTTATATGCTTCTCTTCCTGTTAAAAGCCGGTATGCTTTTAATAATGGCCTCCTGAAATTTGTTTATATTTACTTTATAATCCCCGTATTATTATTATGCGGTATAATCATTGCATTAAAAATACAGAGTGTCGATATTGTTTTTAACTTTCTGTATATATTTCTCTTTATCGTACTCATTAACACTATATTTGCAAAACTGGATAAACATTTCCCTTTTTCTGTACCTGTATCAAAATTTAACAACTCCTCAAAATACTTGCAAATTCTTGTTTCTTTATTATTAGGGATTGTATTTATTATTAGTCAGGTATTCGTATTCGCAAATTTTATATTTTTCATAATTACAATATTTGTTATTTTGTTGATAATAGTATTTCTAAATATAATATATAAATAATGGACCAGCTGGAAAATCCTGATATTGCAGTTCCCAAAACTGAAACAAGGCCTTTAGTTAAATCTTTCAAGGGCGACGGTAAAAATGTTATTCTTGGAATAACAGGAACAAGTGGTGCTATATATGCTATTAGAACTCTTCGCGCATTGATTGTAAATAACTTTAATGTAGCATTGATTATAACAGAATATGGCCATTACACCTTGACTAAGGAGTGCGGTATGGAACTCACACAGAGTAACATTCAAAGTTTTTTCCCGGAGCTGATAATTAATAAGTGTTCTGTTTCTTTTCATAGCAATCTCGATCTTAAATCGGAAATATTCTCATCCGCTTATAATGCATATGGAGTAATCGTTGTCCCATGTGCCATGAGTTATGTTTCACAGATAGCTAACGGGGAATGTCAGAATCTTATCGTTAAATGTGCGGATTATGCTATGTCGTATTCCAAACCTCTCATTGTTGTTCCCCGTGAAACCCCCGTAAACAAAATTCAGCTCGGAAACATGATTAAAATACTTGATGCTGGCGGAAAGATAGTTCCGGCAATGCCGTCATTCGAAAACAATCCTAAAGACATTAATGATCTTGCTGATTTCATAGCGGGAAAAGTTTTGGATTTGCTCATGAACGGACGAGAATAGTTTTCTGATATGCCTTATAATTATCTGGGTACAACTATTGAACCTGACTCCTTAACTTATAAAGATGTCATCTATGCTTACTCAAACGGTTATTTCCCTCTTGGTGATGAAGATGGACTTGTAAGTTGGTTTAATCATACCCCCAGAGCCATATTACCTTTAGTTAAAAACCATCTTAATATATCCCGTTCTCTTAAACAGGTAGATAAAAAACAAATCTTTGAAGTAAATATCGATAATGACTTTTATTCAGTTGTTAAACATTGTGCACAGCTTCATGGTGACACTTGGATAACAAGTGAAATTGTAAGACTATATCTCGAACTCTACAATAAGGGCTATGCACACAGTGTCGAAGCATATTTTGAAGGGAAGTTAGTCGGAGGTCTATACGGTGTTGCATACAGGTCTGCTTTCTTTGGAGAGTCAATGTTTCATCTTAAAAGCAGCGCGTCAAAAGTTTGTGTTCTAAAGCTTTATGATATTCTCCTGAATAATAATTTTAAATTATTCGATATCCAGATGAAGACCCCGGTTTTTGAATCATTCGGTTGCATTGAGGTTTCCAACGAAGAATATTCTGTTTTGCTTAAAAAAGCACTTGAAAACAATGCAATATTCACTAATTAATATACTTGTTATCACAGTACAAATTTTATAATTTAGTACAATAAGATTCTAAATAAACACAAAAAATGAAAATTAAATTATTACTAATTCTCGCCGTAACCCTGATTTTTTCATTCTCTTTTAAGAGCATTCAATCAGATAAAACACCGCTTGAACGATACAGCACCGTAAAGGTTTTTATAAACTCATTTGATGATATTAAAACACTTCAATTAAACGATATTGACGTTGAACATTATCGTGGAAGTATCAGCGATGGGATTACAATCGTAATTAATCAGATTGAACTCGGTAAGCTTAATAGCACGGGTTTGAGATATGAAGTGACTATTCCGGATATGGACGAATACTATGCAAACAGACCTGCTTCTACATTTGCAGAACTACAAGTTGCAGAAAACACAAAATCACTCGACAATGTAAATAGCTTTGGATATGGAAGCATGGGAGGTTATTATACATATACTGAGGTTGTTCAAAAACTTGATTCAATGAGACTTCAGTATCCAAACCTGATTTCTCTCAAACAGGAAATAGCAACAACTACAGAAGGCCGCAAGGTTTGGGCTGTTAAAATCTCAGATAATCCTGATGTAAATGAATCCGCGACAGAATCTGCAATTTATTTTGATGGTTTGCATCACGCTCGCGAACCGCAAGGCATGGCTTCACTTATGTATTTTATGTATTGGCTGCTTGATAACTATGCTACAAATCCAGAAGCCGCATATTTGGTAAACAACAGAGAAATATACTTTATTCCTGTTGTTAATCCCGATGGCTATGCTTACAATCAGCAAACTAATCCAAATGGCGGCGGTAGCTGGAGAAAAAATCGCCGTAATAACAGTGGCTCTTATGGTGTAGATTTGAATAGAAACTATGCCTATAAATGGGGCTATGATAATAGCGGTTCAAGCGGGTCTCCGTCATCCGATACTTATCGGGGTCCATCAGCAGCATCAGAACCGGAGATACTCGGTATTCAGAATTTTGTAAATACTATCCATCCTAAGATTGCTTTCTCAATGCATTCTGTTGCGGAAAGGGTTTTGAATCCTTATGGTTATGCTGATTCAATAATTGTGTTCGATAAATATTCTGAGTTTGCTAACGATTTCACATCCGGCACTTATTATCTTTTTGGTACTGTTTCCCAAATGCTTTCATACACATCAAATGGAACAACAAGAGATTATTTTCAGTCTATTGGTTCCATGTGTTGGGTTGTTGAATGCGCAGGTTCAGGATTTTGGCCCTCACAAAGCGAGATAATCCCGATTGCTTCAGTTAATCTGAAAATGTTCAAGTATCTTTCTTACGTCGGAGGCAGCATGGTTGATATGCAGAATTATTTTGTAACAGGTAAAGGATATGCCGAAAAGAATGATACTCTCTTCCTTCAGGTTGGTGTAAAGAATAAAGGGCTTTCTCAAACAGCCAAAAATGTCTCTGTAACACTTACTACTAATTATCCAAATATATTACCAATATTATCGAGCATTAATTATGACAGCATACAATCGCGGCAGATAAAATCGAATACTGTTCCTTTTTCATTTAAGTTAAATAATGATGCCGTACTTCTTGACGAAATTTCATTTATAGCAAGTGTAAAGCAGGAAGGTGTTGAGGTAAATGTTGATACCATAAAAGTTGTAGTTGGAAAAACCAACGTACTTTTCTTTGATAATGCTGAAACCGGTATAGGTAACTGGACAAGAAGCGGAAATCAGATTCAATGGGATACTACCTTCTGTGATTCGTGGAGCGGCTCAAAAGCTTTCTCCGATTCAAGATATGGCAACACTAAAAACAGTACTAACAATCAGTTCACTACAACAAATGCAATTAATCTTGCAAACACTGTCAATCCGCGTCTTGAGTTCTTTGCTAAATGGGCACTTGAAAGATCTACATCAACTGTTTACGATTATGCACGAGTACAAATTACTTCAAACAACGGAACTACATGGACAAGTCTCCCCGGTAAATATACTGTTACTGGTGGTGGACAACCGTCATTTTCAGGAATTAAATCATGGGTTAAGGAAAGCGTTAACCTTAATGCATACGTAAATCAAAATGTTAAGTTCAGATTTACAATGTACACTGATTCCGGTGAACCCGGTGACGGATTTACTTACGATGATTTCAAGGTCGTTGACTATACAAACACCCCAACATCAATTTCGGGCATCTCCAATGAAATTCCTGACCGATTTAATCTATACCAGAACTACCCGAACCCGTTTAATCCCGTTACCAATATAAAATTTGATATTGCTAAAGCATCGTTCGTAAAAATTGTAATTTTCGATGTACTAGGACGCGAAGTTAAAACTCTTGTAAATAGCGAAGTGCAGCCCGGTAAATATTCTGTAAACTGGGACGCAGGTTTGCAAAATAGCGGTATCTATTTTGTAAAGATTAATGCAGGTGATTATTCTGAAATCAGACGTATGGCACTCGTAAAATAACATAGTTTTCAAATAAGCAAAAAAATTCTCTTTTAAGTCCCTTTTCTCGTTAGAGGAAAGGGACTTTCTTTTACTTCTCAGCTTCTTTGTTTCCTCAGCATAAATTCTCCCAAAATCCTCCAAAAGTCACTTTTTTTCTATGCCTGCGATATGCCTGCGTTATGCCTGCGATATGCCTGCGATATGCCTGCGATATGCCTGCGATATGTAAATACTGCAAAAATAGCTTAAAATTACCCTGCTATATATGCCTGATTTACTCTAAGTACTTAAAAAATTATATATTTAACCAAGAAATGAAGGTTTTTCGGATTTTAACAATAGGATACCCTATATTTTTACAAAGAAAAAGGTGTAGAAGTCAGGAGGGACGTTCTTTTACTTAATTGCTACTTTGTCTTACCATCAGCTATTTTCTCATATTCGCTATCGTTAGGTTCCCATAGCTCAATTTTATTGCCTTCAATATCTAAAATGTGTACGAATTTACCGTATTCGTATGTTTCAATTTCGTCTGTTATTGTTACGCCGGAATTTCTGAGTTCCTTAACCAGGCTCTCCAAATCTTCGACTCTGTAGTTTATCATAAATTCCTTTTCAGATGGTCTAAAGTATTCTGTAGAGTCAGGAAAAGGGCTCCATTGCAGGAATCCCTTTTGCTCGGGTCTATCGCCTTGTCTCCACTCAAAGCTTGTACCGTATTTATCAGTATTCAAACCTAAATGTGTTTTATACCATTCTTTTATTTTTTCCGGATCTTTGCATTTGAAAAAGATTCCGCCAATACCTGTTACTTTTTTCATATTAATGGGAAAGTTTAATATCTACTAATTGTTTTATGTCTTTAAATATTTCTTTGCTTTTTACATCAATCCTTATTCCTCTACCCTCTGCATAAACCCTTGCTGTCCGAAGTTCCTCTTTTATTCCTTCTGAAACATTGCTTTCGTTAATTTCGTCTGTTGCTTTCTGCCCAAAAACAAAAGCAACTTTAAAGTAATCTTTTCTCGGTAGCAAATATATAATTGCTCTTTTCTTGTCCTTTATTCTGAAACTCCATCCGTATTTTACTCCCGGATAATTCCATTCATTTATAAAAAGAGAGTTTTTAGAATTAACGTATTCTGAAACTAAGCTCCAGATAGCATAGGTTTTTCCAAGTCCTGATTTTAAATCTTTATCACTTGGCTTTTGAGATTTATCCATGAAAATGCTTGTATCCATATTAATTGTTGTAATTTAATTACAGTTAAATAATAAACTGATTCAATATAATAATTACCCTAATCTTAAAACATATTATAAGTTAATAATTTGCTCTACCTATTTATCAAGCAAGAACATTTAATTCCCTTTAATAAAACATTTTTTTGTTTTACATTTAATTAATTATAATTTAAACTGTGTCAAAAACCAAAACAAGTTTTGTATGTCAGAGCTGCGGCTATTCTTCGCCACGCTGGACAGGAAAGTGTCCTTCATGTGAGCAATGGAACACGTTTGAGGAAATTCTCCTCGAACCCCGTAAGCTTAAAATCGGTAAGGCAATTTCTGACAAAAGTATTAAAGACAAAATTCAGTCACTCGAAAACATTGTTCACGAACAAAGCGGAAACAGGAATACCACAAAGATAAATGAGCTCGACCGTGTACTCGGTGGTGGCATTGTTAAGGGCTCGGTTATTCTAATAGGTGGTGACCCTGGAATTGGCAAGTCAACGCTTATGCTTCAGATTGCAGGCAACCTTCACGACAAGAAATTTCTGTATGTTAGCGGTGAGGAATCTGCTTCACAGATTAAAATGAGAGCAGACAGGCTTGGGGTAAAGGTAAACAACTTCTTTGTTTTACCCGAGACAAATCTCGATACAATCCATTCTGCTATTCAAATTGAACGTCCTGATTTTGTTGTTATCGATTCCATACAGACCGTATATCTGCCCGAGCTTGAAAGCTCACCCGGCACAATATCTCAGCTCAGAGAGTCAACATCCTATCTGATTAAAATTGCAAAAACTACAAATATCCCCGTCTTTCTCGTTGGTCATATTACAAAAGACGGAACAATAGCAGGTCCAAAGGTTATCGAACACATGGTTGATGTCGTATTGCAATTTGAAGGTGAACGCACACACTTTTACAGAATTCTTCGGGGCATAAAAAATCGTTTTGGGTCAACCAATGAAATAGGCATATTCGAAATGACTGAGAAAGGATTAAAAGAAGTCACAAATCCAAGCGAAGTCTTTCTATCTCAAAGAAATTACGGTGCTTCAGGATGCGTTATCTCTTCAGCTATAGAAGGAACGCGTCCTATACTTATAGAAGTACAGGCGCTTGTTTCCACAAGTTCTTATGGTGTTCCGCAAAGAACAGCAATGGGTTTTGACTACAAACGCTTAAGTATTCTTAATGCTGTAGTCGAGAAAAAACTCGGACTATTTTTGAATAAGCATGATGTTTTTCTGAATATTGCCGGTGGTGTTAAAATCGATGAAACAGCCGTCGACCTTGCAGCAGCTATGAGTATATATTCCTCTGCGAAAGATATTCCGGTTGACTCTGAAACTGTTATCATCGGAGAAGTAGGGCTGGCAGGGGAAATCCGGACAATCTCAAGTGTTGAAAAAAGAATCAACGAAGCCGAAAAACTTGGCTTCAAAAGGATATTACTGCCTAAGAATAATATTAAAAACATTAATTTAAAGAAATTTAAAATAGAAATAGTTGGTGTTGAAAAAATCAAGGACGCTGTCACTGTTTTATTTTAAATTTTATCTATTGGAGGTCATAAATGATAAATAGGCTTACTACACTCTACCGTCATATAATTGCAGAGGAAAGAAAAATTCCTGAAGCGACAGGACAATTATCAGATTTGCTAAGCGACATTGCGCTTGCTTGCAAAGTGATATCACTGGAGGTAAACCGTGCAGGATTAATAGATATCCTTGGCTTGACGGGAGATGAGAATGTTCAGGGCGAGGAAGTGAAAAAGCTTGATGTATATGCAAACGATACACTCAAGAACATAATGAAAATGGGCGGACATGCCTGCGCGCTTTGTTCGGAAGAAGAGGAAGCCTTCGTTCCTATTGATGAAGTTTACAACGATTATTCACATAAATATATTGTTCATTTTGACCCCCTGGATGGTTCTTCAAACATTGACGCTAATATCTCAATAGGAACAATCTTTTCGGTTTATAAAAGATTATCTGCACATGGACCCGGTGAAATGAGAGATTGTTTGCAGGTAGGCATAAAACAAGTTGCAGCAGGGTATGTGGTTTACGGTTCAAGTACTATCATGGTTTATACCGCAGGAAGCGGAGTACATGGATTTACGCTTGACCCAACAGTAGGTGAGTTTCTTCTTTCGTATAACAATATGAAAATTCCCCGGAAATCAAAAACATATTCTGTTAACGAGGGCAATTACACAAAATGGTCGAAAGGAATTCAGAAGTATATTGATTTCCTAAAGCAGCCTGATAAAGATACAGGAAGACCATACTCATCAAGATACGTCGGCTCACTTGTCGCAGATTTTCACAGGAATCTTTTATATGGCGGCATATTTATTTATCCTGCCGATGATAAGAATAAGAATGGTAAGCTTCGTTTAATGTATGAAGCCAATCCGCTTGCATTTATTGTTGAACAAGCCGGAGGAATTGCAACGGATGGAAAAAACAGAATTCTTGAAATTGAACCACTCGGTCTTCATCAGCGAACTCCTTTATTCATAGGAAGCCCTCACGATGTAAATATGGCTATGAAATTTGTAAAAGAGAATTAAAGTTAAGTAACCTAATTCATAGTAGTATATTCTGAAGGAACGCGGAATTATACACGGATATAATTTTAGCTTGATTTTTGTTTTTCAATGTTTTAATTTTTTATTAAAATTAAAACAACTGTTATGAAAAAAATATCCCCTTTTCTTCTGGTTATTACATTTATAATTCAGTTAAATGTCTTTTCTCAAACGGGTTGGATTCAGGTTTATAATGGAGGTTCGCCCAGTCAAAACAATGTTCTTGATATTACCTTCATAAATCAATTAACTGGATTTGCCGCTGGTGGTCATCCATCACTAGGATATGTATTGAAAACAACAAATGGAGGTCAATCATGGACTACGAGTTTATCAACAGGTACTGCTTTACAAAGTCTCTCCTTTGTAAGTGAGAATACAGGATATGTTGTCGGAGGCTATAATCCTGTATCATTAATTTATAAAACAACAAATGGTGGACAAACATGGTCCCAACAAATATCAGGAACACAATATTGTTATTTTGGCTCTTACTTTAATGAAAATACAGGAATAATTGTTGGGGATTGGGGCAGTATTAGAAAAACAACTAATGGAGGCAATACATGGTTTGGATGTACTTCAGGAACACCCGATTATCTTGAAAGTATTTGTTTCATTGATCAAAACACAGGTTTTTCAGCAGGACGGGAAGGCCAAATTGTAAAAACAACTAATGGAGGGAACAACTGGAATCCCTTAATACAAGTTGGGACTTGGTTAAATTCGATTAAATTTTTAAATGAAAACATTGGATATGCTGTCGGAAAATCTGGAATGGTGTTAAAAACAACAAATGGAGGTGGAGGTTGGCAAATTATGAGTATGGGAATATCGTATGATCTTTGGAACATTTTTTTACTTAATCAGAATCTTATTTATATTGTTGGAGATTATGGAAATGTCTTAAAAACAGTTAATGGCGGAATGAACTGGACCATACAAAACGTTGGTTCATCTAATAACCTTTCAGGTGTTTATTTTCTTGATTCACTCATTGGGTTTACTTCCGGAACGAACGGTTCAATATATAAGACTCAAACTGGGGGTGAGCTATTACCATTACCGGTTTTAATTTCACCACTTGACAATTCCAACAATATATCCTTAACTCCAACACTTATTTGGAGTGAAATAAGTGGTGTAATAAATTATCATGTACAGATCTCACCACTTTCAAACTTTAGTTTAATTTCTGATTCTGCTACAATAACATCAAATCAAAGGATTGTTCCTCCGGGAAAACTTCAACCAAATACCACCTATTTCTGGAGGGTTCGTGCTACAAACGCGGTTGGAACAGGTGTTTGGGCAGATGCCTGGAGTTTTGGGACTACAATGGTGGGTATAAATCAGATTTCCTCAGAATTACCTGCAGTATTTAATCTTTATCAAAACTATCCAAATCCATTTAATCCATTAACAAAAATAAAATTCGATGTACCTGAAAAATCTTCTATTAGTTTAAAAATATATAATATAAGCGGAAAAGAGATTGCCAATTTATACAATGGGAATGTAAATGCGGGTGTATTCGAAGTAAATTGGAATGCCACTAATTTTTCATCAGGAGTATACTTCCTTAAATTTAGCTCCGAAAAGTATTCTGCAATCAAAAAACTAGTACTAACAAAATAGTTTATTTCAAAGCATTCGAACATTAAAAATACCCGGTAAACCCGGGTATTTTTATTTAGAGTAGCACAATCTTTAATTGCACAAAAGTCTTTTCCGTATTGCTTTAATTGAATTACAATTAATCCAAACAATTTTTATATTTTGCAACAAATTATAAGATTGATAGAAAAGAAGAAAATTGTAATAGTAGGAACAGCATACCCGATGAGGGGTGCAATGGCTCAATTAAATTCAATTTTATATAGACATCTTTCTGAAATTAGCAACGTAAAAATCTATTCTTTTAAGCGACAATACCCTGAATTTCTTTTTCCTGGAAAAACCCAGTACGAGTCAGGTGAACCTGCAGTTAGAATCCCTGATGATAAAAACATAGTTTCAATTGATTCTATAAATCCATTTAACTGGATTTTAAGTGCATTAAAAATAAGAAAGGAAAAACCCGATTTATTAATCTACAGATACTGGATTCCTTTTTTTGCGCCATGTTTTTTTGTCATTTCTTTTGTTGTGAAATTATTCTCACACACGAAGATTCTTTTTATCTGTGACAATGTGATTCCTCATGAGAAAAGGTTTGGAGATAAATTCCTTACAAAATTAGGTTTTTCAATCGTAAATTATTTCATCGTACAGTCGAAAACTGTGGAAAACGATTTAAAGAATTTTAATAAAAACAATAAACCTTATATCTTAACTCCGCATCCTTTATATAATGTTTTTGGAGAAAAACTTGATAAAACAGAAGCAAAAAATATATTACAAAGAGAATACAATATAAATCTTCATGACTCTAAAATAATACTGTTTTTTGGTTACATTCGTAAATACAAAGGTTTGATGTTTTTGCTTGATGCTCTGCCTGATCTAATTAAGCAACACAACGTCAGACTAATCATTGCGGGCGAATTTTATGAAAGTGAAATACCATACAGGCAAAAAATCAAGGATTTAAATATTGAAGGGAATATTATTTTGCTTTCGTCGTTTATGCCCGAAAATAAAGTTAGATACTTTTTCTCTGCCTGCGACTGTTTGGTGCTTCCATATATAAACGCAACACAAAGTGGTATAGTGCCATTGGCTTATTTCTATGACAAACCAGTAATAGTGACGAATGTAGGTGGCTTATCCGAGGTTGTCATTAATAGAAAAACGGGCTTTGTAATTAACCCTTCGAGTTCAAATGAAATTTCTGAGGCGGTTAATATGTTTTATAATGAAAATCTCGAGGGTGAGTTTTCCGAAAATATAAAAGAAGAAAAGAAAAAATACTCTTGGGAAGCCTTTGTTAACAACATTATTAAATTATCAAAACTATAATAAAGTAAATGAAATATGATTCGGTAAAAAGTGTTTTTGGCAATATTGTTTCAAGATATGTTTTTTTGAGGAGAGTCTTCTATAGGCTTCTCGACCTCATGTTTCTGCGTTCATGGCATGTTAGAAAGACAATAAAGCAGTTGTATAATTCGAATGACTCAATTAACATTTTCGATGCGGGTATGGGCTTTGGCCAGTATTCGTACTTCCTGGCAAAATATTTAAGAGGCTCTAAAATACTGGGTGTTGACGTAAAAGATGAACAGGTTGAAGATTGTAATTACTTCTTCGGTAAGCGAGGCTTTAAAAACGTGAAGTTTGAAGTAGCCGATTTGACGGCAATAACCTATCAGAATGAATATGACTTCATCCTGAATGTCGATGTTATGGAACATATTGTCGAAGATGAACTTGTACTTAAAAACTTCTCCAATGCGCTTAAACCAGGCGGCAGACTTTTAATAAACACCCCCTCAGACCTCGGTGGCAGCGACGCCCATGATGAACATGATGAGAGCTTTATAGAAGAACATGCACGTAACGGATATTCAAAGGAAGATATAACCGCTAAACTCGAAAGAGCAGGATTGAAAGTTACTCATTTCAAATATACATATGGTAAATACGGCACTATCTCCTGGAGATTCGGAATTAAGTATCCTATACTTATAGCAGGTGTTTCAAAAATCTTGATTCTTATACTTCCGTTATACTATCTGTTTACCTTATGGTTTGTGCTGATATTAATGTGGCTTGAC
>JBHELA010000092.1:0-3172 GCA_041859005.1 Ignavibacteria bacterium | reverse complement strand
TATTGAAATTATATTTTTTATTAAATTCTTCTATCTTTGGTGTCCAGTAAGTAGATGTACCGGTTCCGTTTAGAATTAGTTTGTTGTCTTTAAGTCTCCCAATCATATCCATATTCAGCATTGCAACTACATTGTAATTCTTAAAATCATCAGATTTTGTAAAATAAGAAGATCCTATTAGTCCTTCTTCTTCACCCGTAAAACATAAAAACAAGATACTCCTTTTAAGTTTACCTTTTTCTGAAGCAAGTTTTTGTGCAACCTCCAAAACGCCGGCAGTACCTGATGCATTATCATCCGCACCAACATGAGGTAATTTATCTTTTCCTCTGTACATCGAATTCTGACCGCCGTATCCAAGATGATCAAAGTGTGCACCTATTACTATTACCTCATTTTTTAATACGGGGTCGCTACCTTCAAGAAATCCAATAACATTTCCGGTCTTTGCAATATCTTTTTCAAGGTCAACATCATATTCAACCGAAATTCCCTTAATCTCAAATGAATTTGATTTCAGGCTGCTGTTTATGTCTTGCTGTATCTTGCTTAAGTCATATCCTCTTTGCTTTAAGAAAAATTCTATAATGCCTCTCTTCGTATTAATAATCGGTATGCCTGCATTCTGTGAAACCATGTCAAACCCTACGTCCATTAGTATATCTGCATTGCTTGAAGTGGAATTCAGCGGTGGTGTAATTATGATTACGCCCGCAGGTTTTAAATCCTTGAATGAAGCAATCTTCGTTCTTAATTCTTCAAACTTTGCAAACTTGTCATTATTCGGATTCATGGTAGTAGGGGAGTATCTCATTATTACGATAACTTTTCCCTCTACGTCAATCATATTCCCGCTTGCATCCTTGAAATCACTGTAGTCGAGCATTGGAGCATTTATACCATATCCTGCAAAAACCAGGTCTCCTTTCACTTTACCGTTAGATGACAATCCAAGTGGAGTAAAGTCTGATGCATTTACGTCAACCTGTTTCCCGTCATCGTAAAACTTAACAATATTTGCTTTACCTTTTTTAACTCCGTTGTTCATATCAAACCTTTGTATGTAAGCACTGTCGCCCTTTGGTATCAATCCGTATTTTTCAAACTCTTTGCTGATATACTGTCTTGCAAGAATATCCCCCTGCGTTCCCGGATATCTTCCTTCAAGTTTTTCCGATGCAAGATAATTTATATGCTCGTAAATTTCTTCTTTTGTTATTTCATTACTTCTTACATTATCAATCGCATTCTGAGAAAAAGCAATTCCCGAAATGAATGTCAGAAGTAATATTATTAATGTTTTGTTCTTCATCCGTTAATTATTTGTTATTTATATTAATTATTTGGTGTGTTTCCGCTCATTACACTGTGCGGTATGCTGAAAATAATCAGCGTCACAAGGGAAGCAATTAGTACCCATTTCCCCGGACTTTTATCTCTGTAAACCTGTACAATGGCAACTATCCATACAACCCATGCTATAAGTGTTTTATTATCCGTTAAATCTATTCCGAATGGTATTCCCGTCCATAATTCCCCGAAAGCATACTTCTGAACCACTGGTCCTAGAATCATCCCTCCTACAGTTATGAATCCTAACGCCCATAATGCAAATTTCTTATAATTCGGTTCTTTGTTAAAGAACTCCAGTCCCGCCCTTGTCGAAACCAGCATTGCTGTAAATATTAATATTACATGTATTATCAGTACAAATGTTGGCACGTCGCCTTTGTACCTCAATACAACCGGCTGGTTTGGAATCTCGGTTTTCTGATCGTCTTTAACAATTAAAACCTTATATTCAAACTTTTGAGCTGGAATTCTAAATACTTTATCCTTTTCTGTAGGAAAATCTGCTGTCAGTTTTCCGTTCTCATTTTTCATTTCTACAAGAGTTTTATCATCATTAGTTTTATATCTCCTGTATTCAATATAACCTTTGATTCCGGGATCAACACTTTCAAGTGTAACAGGTACAAACTTTGATGTGTCGCAGCTTCTGTCAAATTTATACTTAATCTCTTTTCCTTGAAATGATATTGCTCCGCTTTCTGGATAGGTCGGTCCTGTCAGGCGCTGGTAATATGCTGATCCTGCTGTTATTATAAACGCCAGTATCCATAATAATACAATTCTGAATGACCAGCTTTTACTAACTTCGTTGCTCGTGGGTGTTTTTACTTCCATTTGGCTTTCTCCGGTTTAAAATAACTGACAAACATAATAAATGCCGATATTTAATTCTATGCTTATCAACATCATTTTTGCGTGTAAAATTCAGTGATTTTATGTCGCACTTATATAAATTGATTGTTAAATCCTGAAAAATAATGTATTTTTAACGCAGAAATTCTCGAACTTTATCACGTCATTTTTGTTAATATAACTAAATTAATAACATATATTTATGATTGATATTTCCTATTTATGGATTGGATTTAATATTTTCGTGCTGATTATGCTGGCTCTCGACCTTGGTGTCTTTCATCGCAAATCTCACGAAGTTAACATTAAAGAAGCTCTTATCTGGAGTCTTGTCTGGATAACTCTTGCAATGATTTTTAATTACGGTATCTATGAATACATGGGAAAAGTAAAAGCTCTCGAGTTTTTCACCGGTTATGTTCTTGAAAAATCACTCAGCGTTGACAATATTTTTGTCTTTATTCTTGTTTTCTCTTTCTTTAAAGTACCGTCCAGTTATCAGCATAAAGTCCTTTTTTGGGGAATACTCGGTGCTCTTGTTATGAGAGTAATCTTGATTTTTTCTGGAGTTGCTCTGCTTACAAAGTTTCACTGGCTGATTTATATCTTCGGTGCATTCCTTATTTTTACAGGTATTAAAATGATGCTTCAGAAAGATAATCATATAGAGCCCGATAAAAATATTCTTGTACGTTTGTTTAAGAAATTTTATCCCGTGACAAATGATTATCACGGCGATAAATTCTTCGTTAAAATAGATGCAAAGAGATTTGCTACCCCTATGTTTGTTGTTCTTCTTGTGATTGAATTTACCGACCTTGTCTTTGCCGTGGACTCCATCCCTGCGATACTTGCCATCACAAACGACACATTCATTGTTTATACTTCCAATGTGTTTGCAATTCTTGGCTTGCGCTCTCTATATTTTGCTCTTGCAGGGGTCATGAAATATTTCCGTTTCCTGAAA
>JBHELA010000396.1:0-3001 GCA_041859005.1 Ignavibacteria bacterium | reverse complement strand
GGAATTACAAAAAGCCTCACGGTAAAATTTACTCCGCAAGGTGATACGCTGTGGGCAAGAATTAATCCCGAATATGTTATGTCAGGGAATTATGTAAGTCTTGATGACAGCGGATATGTTTATGTTGCTGGAGGTTATATTTCTTCCGGTGGAAGCTATTATTATGGAACTTTGAAATACGATAATAATGGAAATCTGAAATGGTTTAGCAAGTATAGATATCAGAATACGATATCACGCGGAATATGTGTAAAGCCTGACAATAAAGGTAATTGCTACATTAGTGGATATATAAATTTGTATAATGGTACCTTCATTTCCGGGCTTGTAAAATATGATTATAAAGGTGATTCAGTCTGGGTAAGGATTTTTGGAGATTCTTTAACATATACATCTGCCTCAACAAATATAGTAATAGATGAATATAGTAATATTTATTTATCTTGTGCTTATTTGATGAAATATGATGAAAACGGCTATTTATTATGGAGTAAGAAGAACAATCCTATGAATTATACATTCATTAATCACAATAATAGTATATTTTCAACTTTCAAAGATACTACAAACTTACTTAATATATCAGCTATTGATTATAATGGTAGTTTTTTATACAGTCAACAATATCCCAATTCCATTTGGGGTTATCAATTGTTGTCTAAAAAGAACTCAATATATTTGATGTCTTTTTCAGTTGACTCATTAATATTAATTAAATTTACTACTCCCTCCATTAACATAATTAACAACACAACTATTATAGGTGATTATAAATTACATCAAAACTATCCCAACCCATTCAATCCTACGTCAGTTATTCGTTTTCAGTTGCCCGTTGTTAGTAATGTATTGCTGAAAGTATATGATTCGATGGGTCGCGAGATACAAACCCTTCTGAATGAAAATTTTAATTCAGGGACTTATAGTGTCGAATTTAACGGAGAAGGATTGTCAAGCGGAGTGTATTTCTACAAAATAGAAGTCCGCAGCAGCGGATCTTCAACAGGGAAATTTACGGATGTGAAGCGCATGGTGCTTCTTAAATGATTTTGCATTAACCCTTAAACTTATATCAATTGAGAATAATTTGCTGTAGTCATGAAAAGGTTTCTTATATGCTTTATGTCAACAGGAGCAGAAATTTCAATAACAGGTGGTTTAGTGAATGAATATTTGGAACCCCGTGTTTATGATTACTTATTTAATTCGAATAAGTTTCAAGTGGATTATATTTTTGTAAGTTATGAACAAATGCTAATAGAGAAATAGTAAACTTTATAATAAAGTAAAAAAGCAAAAAGTGTGTTATTATTTAATAATTTAAATTATCGGTTAATGAAAAAGATAATAGTTCTAATAATAGCATTTATGATTATTGAGTTCATTGTTAATAGTAATCGTTGCAATAGCCAGTGGGTATTACAATATCATGGTGGTGAAAGTATTGGTTTATATGCTATACAATT
The DNA here is from genome assembly GCA_041859005.1 of Ignavibacteria bacterium. Taxonomy (GTDB): domain Bacteria; phylum Bacteroidota; class Ignavibacteria; order Tepidaquicellales; family Tepidaquicellaceae; genus CAIKZJ01. The sequence goes on along the minus strand of JBHELA010000396.1, from coordinate 1,535 downwards.
TGTTAATGATAATACAGGTTACATAGTCGGGTCAGAAGAATCTCCTTATGTTACGGGAAGTGTTTTTTTAAAAACAACAAATGGTGGTAATAATTGGTTAAGAATTAATATGAATCTAATTCTTGACCATTGGCTTTATGCTTTATCATTTATTAATGTTAATACAGGTTTTGCTTGTGGGAGAAATTCTTATATTAGAAAAACGACAGATGGAGGTCAAACGTGGGCAAGTTATTTAGCTGCTACAAATACACTCAACTTTAATGCAATTCAATTCTTAGACGACCAAACAGGTTATGTAGGTGGCAGATATGGTATGCTTGCAAAATCTACTAATGGTGGTGTCAACTGGACAGCGCTTGATTCAGCTAATTCACATATTGATCTCATACATTTTTTTGATGTTAATACGGGTATTATTGGTGATGCCTATAGTGGATTATACAGGACAACAAATGGAGGATTAAATTGGTCTTATAAATATCAAACAGACTCACTTGGTGGCGGTTATGATTACAGTAAAGCAAGTTTTATAAATAATAATATTGGTTTTGTTATAGGTTCAACATATTACAAAGGAATACTTCTCAAAACAACAAATGGAGGTATAAACTGGAACATCATTAGAACATTTAACAATACTATAGGTTCTGTTTATGTGTTAAACGAATCTACAATTTATGTTGGCGGAGTTTCACCATATATTTTATTGACAACAGATGGTGGAAAAAGTTGGTCAAATCAACCTATTCCAAGTCCATTAACTAGTGCACTTTCAATATATTTTGTAAATTCAAATACTGGATATACATGTGGTTCATATGGTGCTATAGCAAAAACTGTGAATGGCGGTGTTCGAGTTGAAAATATTTCAAATGAAATACCTTCAATGTATTCACTATCACAAAACTATCCGAACCCCTTTAATCCTTCGTCAGTTATAAGTTTTCAGTTGCCTGTTGTTAGTAATGTATTGCTAAAAGTATATGATGCGATGGGTCGCGAGATACAAACACTTGTGAATGAAAATCTTAATGCCGGGACTTATAGTGTCGAATTTAACGGAGACGGATTATCAAGCGGAGTGTATTTCTACAAAATAGATGTCCGCAGCAGCGGTTCTTCGAAAGGGAATTATACGGACGTAAAGAGTATGGTGCTTCTTAAATGAAAACTCACCGTTGCATACGCGGTTTTTAATTCATAATGCATTATTTATGACTTAAATCGTTCTTTAAAATAATAATTTAATTTACTTGACATTTATAAAAAATTATTGTAGATTGCATTATATAGTAGATAGTTCTTTAAATCTTGTAGAAAGTATTAGTTTTTGATTGAAATTACAGTATATTATTAACTACCCTCTAAAACCACAAGATTTTTAAAACCCACTAAAAGTCCACTTCAGACCCACTTAAATTCCACTTGATATTCACAGAATATTCGATTAACTTTATATGAATCGTCGATGAACGTACGATACTTCATCCATCGGTGCATTGAAATTTGTCCATTTTCAAACTAAAATTATA
>JBHELA010000169.1:0-20687 GCA_041859005.1 Ignavibacteria bacterium | reverse complement strand
ATTCGTAAGTAAACTTTTTGACACACCTATTCTTTTTCCCTTATTATTGTCTTCAAAAAGATATTTGCTGAAAACAGCTTCCTGCCTTTTTTTCACGACGTTATTCTTTTCAGTATCAGATGTAATATGCCTTCTCTCATTATAATATTTACTGCATGCTCCTCCAAACGGATATTTCTTGCCGTTTATCTCGACCATGTTAATAGAACATTTCAAATCGCACTTTTCCTTACCGCCTGCACATGCAAAACTATTAGAATATTTGAACTCCCTGTTGATTAATTCATCCAAATTAAATTCCTGTTCCGCATAAAGACCAATTTCTATTCTGTTCTTTATTTCAAGAGCAACACCAAATGCTCCCATAAGTCCGGGTTCAGGAGGTACAATTATTTCCTTACCTGTCAGAAGCGACATTGCAAAAGGTACTGCTTTATTATAACATACACCACCCTGCATAAATACTTTATTCCCTACCTGCCTGTTACCTTTTACCCTGTTAACATAATTCAGGCAAATAGAGTAAACCAGTCCGGCCACGATATCTTCACTGTTTGCACCTTCATGTCCCGCATTTTTTATATCACTCGATATAAACGCTGCACACTGGTCGTTGAAATTCAATGGGTTTCTGGCATTAAAAGCTATATCTGCAATTTCAGTATAGTGGATATTCAGGGATTCTTTTGCGGCTTCTTCGAGGAATGAACCGGTTCCGGCAGAACATGCCTCGTTCATAGCATAATCACTCGCAACTCCGTTAGTTAAGTGTGTGTATTTTGCATCCTGACCTCCTATCTCAAATATTGTATCCACATCTTTGTCAAAATGTGCAGCAGCCACAGCATGCGCAATAATCTCATTTACGTCACCGTCTGTAATCGCATGCAACGCAGCAATATGCCTTCCGGAACCTGTAACACCTAATCCAATAATCTTTATATTTGTGTCAAACTGTTTGCTGATTTCTTTGTAACATTCTATTGATGCTCTTACAGGATTACCGTTAGTCCTTAGATATACTGAAGCAAGTAAAGCATTATTACTCCTGTTTACTAATACAGCTTTTGTAGTTGTAGAACCTACATCAAGACCAAGAATACACTCATCCCCATCCCGCGCTTTCATCTTTTCAATCGACTTAAATACTACGTTTGCCTCAGGACTTTTAAGAGGTTTATGGAAAGAAAATTGGTGCTGATGATCTTTAAAAACTTTACTCGAACTAAAAGGATGGCATATCTCAAGTCCTTCAAGTGCAGCTCCGAGAGCCTCAATATAAGATGATTGCTCGATTACGAAAGTATCCGGATACTCTTTCTTTATAAAGTCATAAACTGATTTATTCTTAGAAACTCCTCCGATCAGTAATACTTTTTTATACTTTTGCTTTGCTAAAAGTTCAATGGTTTTGTCTGCTATCATTTTACCCAGTCCCGAAACAACATTAGGCATTGGGACACCTTTATTCAAAGCATGCGTACAGTCACTTTTGCAGAACACACTGCATCTTCCTGAAACGCTGTATGGATTATCATTGTCCGATATCTTGACTGCTTCATCAACTGATATATTCATTCTGCTTATCTGCTGAAGGAAGAATTCTCCGGTTCCCGATGCACATTTATTCCCTGTCATAACATTTTCCAGCGCACCTCTTTCGTTCACACAATATACCATAAAATTCTCAGCACCAAGACTTGCAACTGCCATCTTTTTGCCTGTATGACCTAAGTACTTTAGAGAATTCTCGATTGCTTTAGGTTCAGGTATAACATAAGCATTTATAAGATTCTTGAATTTTCTACCCGTTACAACAACAGAGTGTTTGTCATAATTATTCTCTTGAAAAAACTTCTTTAACAATGATTTTGGATTTCCTTCATGTGAATATTGTTTCACGGAAACAATATTTCCGGTGATATCTTTTGCCATTTTTACAAAAGATATTGTTGATGCACCAATACAAATGCCTAAAGACAATATTTCTTTTTCAATTCTCATTAAACTTTAATTATTGCCTCCATGCATTTCTTACCGCTTAATACGGCACTTTCAATCGTCGAAGGCAAACCTGTATTAGTCCAATCCCCGGCTATAAACAAGTTCTTTATGTCACAAACAGTGTTTAATCTGCTATTAACGGAATTTGTTTCAGGTAGGAATGTCGCCCTTTTCTCCCGGAAATATTTTACTTTCTTGAACTGTATATCTCTGAACTCAGGAAAATAATCTCTGATTTCTTGTTCAACTTTTAAGCATACATCTTCTTTACTTAATTCATCGAAACCATTTACGGTGTACTCAGGCGCACTGATGGTTACTGACATATAATTATCTTTGAAGAATACCCAGTGCATCAACCCATCAAGAATACCTACCATTCCGAAATAGTATTTCTGTTTTAAATTCACCGGCATTTTATCGGGAACTAAGAATACTGACAATATAGATGCCGGTTTCAAGTCTATGAAACTGCCAAAGTGCTCCTCAAATATATCCTTATTAAACAGCCGCCTGAAACAATTAAAAGGAACTGCTGATACATACAGATCTGACTTAATAATCTCACCATTCTCAAGAATACATTCCGTTATTCTGTTGTCATTTATTATGAACTCATTAACAGCGGAATTGTAATTTATATTAATCTTATTCCTTGAATAATCAATAAACGGATTTGCTATCATATTATCAAGATAATCGTTTGGAATGATCAATGTATTTGCCGCCGGGTCATCAAATGCAGTTGCAAGAACATTGTAAAATAATTCTGAATCCACATATTCAGGAGATGTATTAAAGACAGCAAATACAAAGGGTTCCCAAAAATATTTAATCAGATTGTCGGTTTGTTTTAAATAATTCAGAAGCCAGCTAAGTTTCGTGCCTCTTATTTTTTCAGGGAAATCTATTTCTATTAATTCACGGAGTCTCAGGAGACTAAGTTTGTCCTTTAAGTTCAGAGGCTGATAGTTCATAAATCCTTTTGCAGCTGCAACGAATGGATTATCGCCTTTAGCAATGAACTCGAAGTCGTTTCCATCCCTATCCCTGAAATAAACGTGAAGATTGTGATGAAGTGAAAGGTCAGGGATATGATTCATTTTATCAAAGAGCTGGAATGTATTCTTATACCATCCTGCAAGAATATGCTGACCATTATCAAACCTTAAGCCCGTTTCAATATCATCGAAACTGAATGTTCTTCCACCAAGTTTTGATGTTGATTCATAGAGGTTTACTTCATAACCTGCATCATGAAGAAATACTGCTGACGAAATCCCCGCTAATCCACCGCCTAATATTGAGACACTCTTTGACATTAAGATTTTATGTTACCTTATTTTATATAACAAATTATATTTTATAAAAATCATGTACGCTGAAAAAAATTTATTCATTTTAGATATCCTGACATTATTGTCGAATACATTATACTTCACAGATTTAATCTTTCGTAATAGCTTATGGTAAATATTCTCCATTATTCGTGCGGCAATCATATAAGATTTATCTTCCCTTTTCAGAAATGAATCTGCTTTTGCATAATACTCATCAGCTCTTTTATATTCATAATCCATCAGTTTAATAAAACTTTCATTATAAACGGAATTCAATAAATCATGTTCAGAATAATCACATCTCCTCATATCTTCCAGAGGCAGATAAATTCTGTTATTAGCAGCATCCTTTTTTACATCTCTGAGAATGTTAGTAAGCTGCAATGCTACACCAAGATATTCAGCATACTTTTTGATTTCCTCATTCTTGTAACCAAAAATCTCAATGCTCATCATCCCAACGCTTGAAGCAGCGCAATAGCAGTATTTATACAATTCATCAAACGATTCATACCTGTTCTTTTCTATATCCATTTCCATTCCTTCAATTAAATCAAAGAAGGGTTTATGAGGAATCTTAAATGCATTAATCTGTTTTTTGAGAAGATTAAAGAATTCATCATTGGAGTTGTTATATAGTGAATTGTTCAGCCGTTCTTTCCATTTATTGAGATTTTCTGATTTTTCTTCCGGTGTTAAACTCTCACTATCAACAATATCATCCGTCATCCGGCAGAATGCATATACAACTCTCAAACCTTCCCTCTTAAACTTACTCAGGAATAACGAAGAATAAAAGAAGTTCGTCTTGCTCTTCTTCATTACATTCTGAACATCGGTATGTGTTGTTTTTCCTTTCTCCAATGAAAAATACAATTTCAGAATATTGATTTAAGCAATATGCTTAATTTATTTCTTTTGCTTAGTTTTACTCTATGTGATAATACTTTATAATTGTTTTTCCTTATAAGGTCAAGAATTTTCATTCCCCCTTTTATTGTAGCAGATATTTCAAACTTAAGTGTTCCACTTAGATGTTTTGGCAGTTCTTTACCTTCATTAAACATGTTTTCAGTCTCATCAACAAGTTCCTTCATTATTCTTTTAAACTTATCATTTTCCACTTTTGCATACAAATCATTGACAGAATATTCGTATTTTTCCATATTCTGCAACGGGATATATACCCTATTAATGAGAAGATCAAGAGATACATCTTGCCAGAAGTTAGCAAACTGCAAAGCAGAACATATCTTATCAGAATAACTGAAAAGCTCTTTGTCCATTGTCTTGTCATATCCGAATAACTGAAGAATAATACTACCCACAGGATCTGCTGAGTATTTTGAATATTGTAAAAGATCTTCATAACTTTCATATCTATTTTTATTTACATCCTGCTCGAAAGCATAAAGCAATGATTTAAGATCTTCTTTATCTATTTTAGTGTTCTCGAGGGTATCATGCAAAGCTGTAAAGATACTTTTGAAATGAACATCAAGTTTGTCATATTGAGGTTCACTGTAAAGAAGATCCTGCATTAAATTTAGTTTCTCCATTTTATCATTCGGCGGCAAATGCTTGGAATCAGCAATATTATCAGCTGTTCTTGCAAATGCGTAAATACTGTAAATAGAATTACGTTTACTTTTTGGAATAAAGAAAGAGGCAACCGGAAAATTCTCGTAGTTGCTCTTAGTTAAGTTCTCACAATAATAATATGCCGCTTCTGTAAAACTAATAATTAATAAATTTATGTTATAAAAAATAGATGTTTAAATATCATAAATAAATATTAAATTGTCTATGTATAAAACTGAATTAAGAGAAACAAATTTATGGTAGAGCGAATAGTCATATTCGGGGGCTCAGGATTTCTTGGAAAAAGATTGATAAATATCCTTAAGAATCATTACAAGATTATTGTAGCTTCAAGAGACCCTGATTCAATAAGTAAGGAAGAAGGAATTGAATACTCAGCTTTTAAATATGATACTGTGTCATTCAAAAATATTATCGAGGGTTCCGATATTATAGTTAACTTTTCAGGAGCTTCAATTGCCGGACGAAGATGGAATGAAGAATACAAAAAGATATTGTACGACAGCAGAATAAAAACGACAAGTTTAATAACCGATGCAATATCACTCTGTTCTGATAAGCCGCATACATTTGTCAGCACATCGGCAACAGGGGTTTACGGCAGCAGAGGAGATGAGATATTAACCGAAATTTCATTACAGGGTGATGATTATTTAGCGAAAATGTGTGTTGACTGGGAAAAATCCGCTATGAAAGCAGAAAAAGATAACGTTAGAACTGTCTGCATACGTGTTGGTGTTGTGCTCGATAAAACTGAAGGCGGATTCGAGAGAATGATTCAACCGTTTAAGTATTTTGTAGGAGGCAGACTTGGAAACGGAAAGCAATACCTGCCATGGATTCATGTTGATGATATCATAAACATATATGCTGAAGCTATAAATAACAAAAACTACTCGGGTATTATAAACGGGACAGCACCAATACACGTTACAAATATCGAATTCAGCTCGGCAGTTGCAAAAGCAATGAAGCGTCCTAATCTGTTTGTGATACCGGAATTTATTTTAAGGATTCTTGTCGGTGAATTCGCCAAGTTTTTGACAGGAAGTCAGAGAGCAGTTCCTCAAAAGTTACTCGACAGCGGTTTCGACTTCAAGTATAAAAATATTAAATCAGCACTTGATAACCTTATTTAATAAACATTGAATCATTCAGAGAAAATATTAAACCAATTTAAATCGGTATTTAGAGAAGATGTAATAAGCTTTGAAGAGCTAAAAGGAGGAGTATCCGATAAGTTAATAATAAGAATTTGCACAAGTAATAACAGTATCATTGGAATTTACAATGAAAGCATAAAAGAAAATGAAGCTTATATTGGCTTTACTAATGTTTTTAATAGATTAAAACTTAACACATCAGAAATTCTTCACGTATCAGCGGATAAGAAAATATATTTTGCTAAAGATCTTGGTAAAGAAACGCTGTATGATATTATAAGACGTTATTCTGTAAGAAGTGAGTTAATTCAAATCTACAAAAGGGTAATAGAGTATCTTGTAAAGTTTCAGGTTCTTGGAGCGGATACTATAAATTTTAATCTCTGTTTTGAAACAATGACATTTGACCATGAACAGATAAAATTCGATGCTGATAAATTCAAGAAATATTTCTTAATAAAATATTTACAGAAAGATACTAATGTACTCGATGATAAATTCCTTTTTGATATCATGGATTTAACAATTAATGTATCCAAGAATTATTTCATGTACAGGGATTTTCAGCCGAGAAATATAATTATACAGAATAATGAACCGTACTTTGTTGATTATCAGTCAGGACGGTTAGGACCTCCGCAGTACGACCTGATATCCTTTTTATATTCAGGAAGCATCGATATTACTGATGATGAAAGGAATGTGTTAAAGGATTATTACTACGCAGAGTTTACCAAGTATAATAAACTGGATAAAGAAATATTCTTTAATTCGCTCGATTATTTTGCACTGTTAAGGATTATACAGGTTCTTGGGAGTTACTCACATTCTTATATTGAGAAGAATAATTCAAATGTATTAAGCAAAATACCTGTGGCTATTAATAATTTACAAACTTTAACCCTTAATAATAATCTCGATAACTTGAGAAAACAAATTACAGAATTATACACTACTCGTACCGCAAAGCATCAATTGGATTCAATTTAGCTGCTTTGTAAGCAGGGTAAACACCAAAAATCAGACCAACAAGTGTACAAATTACCAATCCTATAATAATCCAATCAACAGGTATAACAACTGGCGAGCTAAGATACATAGCAAGAAGATTCCCGGATAGAATTCCGAGTATAATGCCTGCAATGCCTCCAAGTAAGGATAGAATCACTGCTTCAAAAAGAAACTGATATAATATGTTCTTTTGTTTAGCACCAATGGACTTCCTGATTCCTATTTCTTTAGTTCTTTCTGTAACAGAAACCAGCATTATATTCATTATACCAATTCCTGCGGCAAGCAATGCTATGAAAGAAATAAATCCGGCTCCATACTTGAAGTACTTGGTAAAAGAACTTACCTGTGCAATTAAAGACTCGTTAGAATATATTTCAAAGTTATTTTCTTCACCGGGTTTTACTTTTCTAATAATCCTCATAATTCCTGAAATGTGTTCAACAGTTTCATCATACTGCTCTCTACTTGGAGCCTGCACAGCAATGTTTATAGACTGATTTTCATCGCCTCTGTAAATCTGTAAAGCTCTGGTAATTGGAATAAGGGCAATGTTATCACGGCTCTGTCCAAAACTTTCTCCTTTAGGTTCCAAAATACCTATTACCATAAATTCATTCTTATCGAGAATAATCTTTTTCCCGATAGGTGTTTCCTTTGGGAATAATTTATCAACAACTTCCATCCCGATTACAGCAACCGAACTTGCACTGTTAAGTTCCGGCTGAGTAAAAAATCTTCCCTCTTTAACCGAATAGTCATTGCATGGAAGAAAATCCATATTCACTCCTCCGAGCTGCATATTAGGATTAGTAGAATTTTGTCCATACTTAAAAGTTTTAGCACCCTTCCAGTATTCAAGAGATATGTATTTATATAAAGTTGCTTTATCAATTAATAGTTCACCCTGTTCGTACACAATATCGGGTCTGTTTCTTATTTTTCTGCTTGGAGGTCCGCCCATAACCGCCGGGAATTTCTGTATTTGAAATGTATTACTTCCAAGTTGGCTTAAACCGGAATCAATTCCTGACTGCAAAGCATCAAGAAGCGTCATGATTGCTATAATGGAAAACACTCCGATAGCAATACCAGCTAAAGTCAACGAAGTCCTTAGCTTATTACTTCTTATTGTATCAACTGATAATCTTACTATTTCACCTACTATCATAATTATTCATATCTTAATGAATCAACAGGATCAAGTTTAGCTGCATTGTATGCGGGGAAGAAACCGGAAAGAACTCCAAACAGTAAAGAAATAAAAAGTCCTAAGACCACAACCCACAATGGCATAGCTGTTGGTAGTACAAACGCATCAATTATGAGACTAATTGGAAACGATATCATAAGACCTACCATTCCTCCGCCAAGGCATATAACGCTCGATTCGATTAGAAACTGTATCAAAATTGTTCTTCGCCTTGCTCCTATTGCTTTTCGAATACCGATTTCTTTTGTTCTTTCTTTTACAGATACAAACATAATATTAGCTATTCCTACAGATCCCACAACAAGTGATAAACCTGTGATAAGCAAACCTATTATTTTAATTAATCCTGTAAGTTGATTATATGTATCCGTAAAAGCAGCCTGCTCATTAATACCAAAATCATCTCTCCCTCCAGGAGGAATCTTCCTTGCTTTTCGCATTATAGATCTAACCTCTTCTTTTGTTTCCTCAAGATTATTTAAATCTGCAGCTTTAATGTTAATTGACAGACTTCTACGAGTGCCAAAATATTTGTAAAAGGTAGTAATTGGGACTAAAACTCTGTTATCCAGACTGAACAGTCCGAGCATGCTCCCTTGTTTCTCTATTATTCCTATTATGCGAAAAGAATAACTTCCAACTTTTATAATTTTCCCAATGGGATTAATATTTGCGAATAGTCCATTCTTAACATCCATACCTATCATACAAACAGGGTAAGCATTTTCAACTTCTTTCGCTGTCATAAATCTACCGTCATCAATATTCAGACCGACAGTTTTTTGATACTCATCAGTCGTCCCAATAACAAAGACACCTTCAAGACTAAGGCTGCCGTATTGTATCATTCTTCCCGTACCGGCTGAAGGACTAATAGAAGATGCGGTCTGAGAAAATCTTTTGAGAAACTCATAGTGCTGAAGTGTAAGATCTTTTCTGTTTCGGTAAACCTCGAAATCCTCTTTACCAAACCATTCGAACTTTTGGACATAAAGAACATCTGCCCCAACCGAAGCAATACTTGTTTCAAAAGCTCTGTTAATTCCTTCGATTGCAGTCTGCATCAGCGTAACAGCGGTAATTCCGATTACAATTCCCAACGCAGCAAGAAACGAACGCATTTTATTGCCTCTGATTGCATTTAACGCAATGATAAGACTCTCTTTGATTTCAATAAAAATGTTCATCGTTATTTAATTATGCACCCATTTCTTTAATTTTATCAGATTCAATGAGCCCGTCGCGTATTTTGATTATCCGATTAGCATGTCTTGCAATTTCCTCTTCGTGAGTGACAAGAATTATTGTATTCCCTTTCTTATTAAGGTCCATAAACAAAGCCATAATTTCTTCACCGGTCTTTGTATCAAGGTTTCCGGTCGGCTCATCTGCAAGAATTATTGAAGGATTGTTTACCAATGCTCTGGCTACTGCTACACGCTGCCTCTGCCCTCCCGATAATTCGTTGGGTTTATGCATCATTCTGTCAGCCAGGCCTACGTTAGCAAGTGCCTCTTTTGCCTGCTTCATTCTATCAGCTTTTGACAAGCCTGAATATATCAAGGGTAATTCTACATTATGAAGTGCATTGTTCCTCGGTAAAAGATTAAACGTTTGAAATACAAATCCTATTTCCTTATTACGGATTTCCGCAAGTTCGTCATCGTCCATTTCATGCACATCTTTTCCATTTAGTATATATTTTCCAGAAGTCGGTGTATCAAGACATCCAATGATGTTCATCAGTGTTGATTTGCCTGATCCCGAAGGTCCCATAATAGCAACATATTCATTTCTTTCAATAACTACATCAACACCATTCAGGGCAAAGAGTTTCTCTTCGCCCATTTCATAAACCTTCGTAATATTATTTATATCTATTATAATACTCATTATTATTCACCGTCTTTCTTTGGGAGTTTCTTATCATTATTGACTTTAACCTTGACGTTATTGTCTAATTCCTTATTAATAGCCTTAAAACTCCCCTTAATTACTTCGACACCATCAGGAATACCTTCTATTATTTCAATATAAGCATCATCGCTAATACCGGTCTTAACTTCCTTCTTTATAGATGCTCCGTTCTCCACCACAAAAACAACTTCTTTTGGCTTTGCTTTTTTCATAAGTTTTTCATCACGCTGGCTGGTTAAATTTTCCGGTACAGACTGGTCTTTATCACTGCCTAATGTCATTTGCCCCTGTAACTCATCATCCCTGGTTGTCACTGACTGTATCGGGACTGCTATTACATTTTCTTTGCTGTTAACTTCAATATCAACAGTACAGCTCATTCCGGGCCTTAACTCATAATCCTCTTTATTAACCCTTATCTTAACGACAAAGTTTACGACTTCTTCCTGTGTTCCTGTATTCTTTGCCTTGGCAGTATTCGCTATTTCATAAACATAGCCTGTAAAAGTTTTTCCGGGAAAAGCATCTATTTCGATTCTTGCCGTATCACCAAGCTTAACGAGAGTAACATCAGTTTCCCCAACTTCAACCTGAGCCTCCATTGAATTAAGGTCAGATATAGTCATTATCTGAGAACCGATATTAAATGAAGTACCGAGTACTTTTTCACCTTCTTCATTATTCAGTTGTGTAACAGTACCTGACATAGGTGCATTAATTGTAGTCTTAGAAATATCATACTCAACAGAGGATAAAGAAGCCCGTTGTTGCTGAATCTGAGCTCTTACGGTATTCATTTGAGCGAGTGTTGCATCGTAATTTGTCAGTGCATTATCATAATCCTGCTGGGAAGCAAGGCCTTTGTCGAATAGAGTTTTCATCCTGTCGAGTTCAAGTTTAAACTTCCTGAGGTTTACTTCCTGAGTTTCAAGATTACTTTCAGCAACTCTTATACCTGCATTTTCCTGCTTGACCTTAGGGTAGTAAGCATCAGGTCTTATTTTAACGACCAAATCACCTTTATTAACTACATCTCCTTCTTTGAAAGGTAATGATACGATTTCACCGCTGACTTCAGCACTGATATTAACCTTTGTTTCAGCCTGAATTTTACCTGTTGCGGTTACAATCTGAGTGATATTATGTTTAGTAACCTTTTCTGTCTGCACTTCAATAAGTTTTTCTTTCTTGCCCGACAAGATAACGGCAACTACAATAAGCACTAAAAGCAGGATAATTCCAATCCATATGATTTTTTTCTTTCTTTTCTTGCTTTTCTTTTTCGAATCATTCGTTGTGTTAATTTTATTTTCTTCCATTTTATTATGAATAATATTCTTTAATATTTTAAAATACCCGATAAATACTCTATATATTTTTGTGTAAGAACAAAATTATATATGAAATTAATTCTGTCTATTAATAGTTTATTCAAGGTAGAAGTGGCTACCTGAACGTCAAGGAGAGTACCGTATCCTATCCTGAAATTTTCTTCAGAAAGCAGTTTATCCTGTTCGGAAGCGATAATGTTCCTTTCAAGAATTTCTATTTGCTTATAAGCAGTCTCAAGGTCAAACATAGATTTTTTGATTTCAGTCCTGATATTCTTTTCAAGTTTTGTAAGATCTTCCTGTTTCTGTTTTATGTTAACTTCGGATATCTGCCTATTAATATCTGTTTTGAATCCCTGAAATATCGGATAGCTTAAAGATAATCCGTATGTAAATACCTTATTGTTATCAATATTATAGACTTCATTGCCGCTGATGCTTGCATTTGCAAATGCAGAAAGAGTTGGGAAATAAAGATTCTTCTTGGCAATACTCAGCTTTATTTCATTAAGTTTTATATCTTCCTCGGCATACTTGTAATCATATCTGCTTTTGACTGCACTGATTACCAAAGCATCAAAATCAGAAAATTTACCCATCTCCGATTGAAGTTCTTCAAGGGTTGAAGGTATGTAAATGCCTTTATAATCAAGAGTTATAGATTTTGTAACATCATCGTTAAGAGTATTAAGAAACTCCACCTTTGACTTTTCGAAATCATTTTCAGATGAAAGAACGCTTAGTTCATTTTGTGCTACCTGAACATCCTGTTTATAAACATCTGACATAGTTTTCTTTCCAACGACAACATATTCCTTTATCATATTTAGCTGATTAATCGATACTTGCAGGTTTTCCTTATTTACTTCAACAATCCTGTCTTTTTTAATAACATCAAAGAACTTCTGATATACCTGCAGAACAAGTCCGTATTTTTCATTTTCAAGATTTACATAAAGATTAGATAAGTTTTTCTTCTGAAGGTCAATGTTTTCATAGTTTGCAAGTCCGTTGAAAAGAGTAACGGAAGAATTCATGCCTAACTGCCAGTTATTTATTGCCTGTTTTGTGTCACCCAGATTAATAGGGAGACCGTTCTGGTAAACTGTACCGCCCGATGAAAAAGTATTATTCCTGCTAAACTGACCGTTTAAGTTCAGAGTCGGGATCAAATCACCCCATGAGGACTTAACGTTGAATTCCTGAATGCTGATATTATTTTGAAGCTGCGAAATCACAAGACTGTTGGCAAAAGCAGTGCTAACTGATTTCCTTAAGTCGAAGATTTCCTGAGCACTTGCGAGATTAAAAGCGAAAAGTGAAAACAGAGTAAGTGCTAATATTTTTCTCATTGTCTATTTATTTATACTTATAAAACGGATAAGATTAAAAAAAGTTTCAAAATGCCTGATTATTTGCACTTTATTATCCTTATTTTTATGAATGATTTATACTAAATTATAAAAATTAATTGATTTAAACTTAATATGCTATACATAACACGCAGAGAACATTTTTCGGCATCTCATACCTTAAAAAACAATTCTCTTTCGGAGAGTGAAAATGAAAAACTATTCGGCAAATGCAATTCATTTCACGGCCACAACTACTATCTTGAAATAACAATAAAAGGAGAAGCAGACCCGAAAAGCGGGTATGTGATGGACCTGAAAAACCTTAAGGAAATACTACACGAAAAGATTATTGATAAGGTTGATCATAAATATCTTAACGAAGTAGATTTATTTAAGGATATTAATCCGACAACTGAGAACATGGCTGTTGTATTCTGGAATGAATTAAAAGACGTTTTAAAAGGTGAATTGTATGAGCTTTATGCAGTAAAACTATTCGAAACCGAGAAAAATTCAGTAATCTATAAAGGAAATGATTAAAGAGCTGACGAGTAATGAGTTAAAGCTTATAGCAAGCTTAAAGATGAAGAAGTTCAGAGATTTGCACGGATTATATTTAATTGAGGGTGAGCATTTATTATCGGAATTCATCAAATCGGGGAAAAAGGGTCTGAAGTATGTAATTATGCGGCATGATTATGAGGATGAGTGTGTAATTGATAATCTGCCTGAAAACAATACTTATAAAGTAAAAAGAATCCAGTTTGACAAGCTAACGGACACAAAATCACCTCAGGGTATTTTAGCTGTTGTAAAGATTTTAGAAGAAAAGAAACAGTTGGACTCGAGAATGATAGTCGCTCTTGACAGTATAAATGATCCGGGAAATCTTGGTACTATACTGAGGACATGCTATTGGTTTGGAATAAAAACGATAATTATCGGAAAGAATTCAGCGGATGTTTATAACACAAAGACAATTCGTGCTTCGCAGGGTGCAATATTCTTCGTTAATTTCAAAGCTGAGGCAGATTTGAATCTTGAATTAAACAGTCTTAAGGAAAACGGTTACAATGTTTATTTGACGACTTTATCGGGTAACGTAGTTTCGGACAAGACAATTTCCGCAGGGAAATCAGTTATTGTTTTCGGTAATGAAGCAAAAGGTATTTCAAAAGAATTGATTGATAATAAAGAATACAAGGAGATAAAGATAAAATCTTATACGGACTGCGAATCTCTGAATGTGTCAGTATCAGCAGGAATTGTATTAAACGAGTTTAAAAGATTATTTTAGAAGCAATAGTTCCTTTCGCAGCATTTCAAGAGCTGCCTGAGCAGCTCTAATCCTGTTCCTGTGGCGATTATCTCCAAGGAATAACTCTTTAGAGTATGTTTTATCACCGATTGATATTGCTATGTACACAAGTCCGACGGGTTTAGTTTCAGTTCCTCCTGTTGGTCCTGCAATACCTGTCGCAGAAATACCAATATCAGTCTTCAGAAGATTTCTGACACCTTCTGCCATTTCAACAGCAACTTCACTGCTGACAGCACCTTTATCCTTGAGTAAATCCGGGTTTATATTAAGGAAGTTTTCTTTAACCTCATTTGCATAAGAAATAATACTGCCCTTGAAATACTGTGAGCTTCCTGAAACATCTGTAATTCTGCCGGATATTATTCCGCCTGTACATGATTCAGCTGCAGCGATAGTTAGATTCTTTTCAACGAGAAGTTTACCAACTAGTTCTTCGAGCAGGTCGTCATTCTGACCGTAAATATAATCGCCTATTTTCTCACAGAGCTTCTTTTCAATTCTCCGGAGTTCTGAATCTGCTTCAAACTCCGTTTTACCTTTAACTTCGATTCTCAATCTAACACCGAGAGGTGAAGGCAGGAAAGCCATTTTTTGTCCCTGCAAGAGTTTATCGATGCTGCCTATTTGTTCAAAAAGAAAAGACTCACCGATGCCGGCAGTTAAAAGCGTCTTGCTTTTATGATAAAACTCCGGATTTCCAAGAAACTTTTCTTTAATCAGAGGTAACACCGAATTTTCAATCATCGCTTTCATTTCAAAAGGTACACCGGGCATTGCGATAAAAAAATTTTTATCTTGTTCTATCAATATTCCAGGAGCGGTGCCATACTCATTCCAAATAACTTTTGACTTTGAGGGTATCATAGCCTGACCGATGTTTGTTTCGGGCATTACAACATTACGTTTTGTGAATATGCTTTTCACTTTCTCAAGTACCTTTTCGTCGAGAATCAGTTCGTCTTTGAAAAACTCAACAAGAATTGGTTTTGTAATATCGTCGTGAGTAGGTCCGAGACCGCCAGTTATTAGATTTATCTGATAATCATTGATAACAGAATCCTGAAGTTCATCGAGAAGGTCAAGTCTGTCATCCCCTATCGTAACTACTTTCTTAACCTTAATTCCCAAGCAATTTAGTTTTTCATTAATGAATGCGGAATTAGTATTAACAATCTGACCGATTAATATTTCGTCGCCTATAGAAATAACTTTTGTTTTTACCATAAATAATCGAATCCTTTAATTATTAAAACACTTGCAAACCCGCTGTAGATGCCTGCTATTACATCATCCATCATCACACCTTTACCGCTGTTCTTCTTATCAAAATAATTTCCCGGAAAAACCTTTAGTATATCAAAGACACGAAATGTAAGGAACGAGGTTACGGCTACAAGCAATAAGTTATCAAACCCGAAAACAGAAACGATGAACAAGCTCAACCATATCCCGACAACTTCATCAATAACAACTACAGAAGGGTCTTCACCGTACCGCTGCATCATTCTGTCGGATACTACAATCCCAACGAAGAAAAATATAAGAGACAACGTCATCAAAACTACCGGATTGTAAAAACCGGGTATAAAAATAAACAATACAGCAAACAGACTTCCCACTGTACCGCTCGCAACCGGGAAATAGCCTGTGAAAAAAGCTGAAGCAATAAGCATCGTAAAGAAATCTATCCTGACATCTTCATCAACTATTTTCTTCTTTTTAATCAGTCTCATTGCGTTTGATAAATTGTGCCTTAATGATGTAATCCAGACCTGTATAAAGTGTAAGAATCGTCACTAAAAGCATAAGGTAATAATTTGAATTTGATTCAAAGATAAAGTAACGAATATCTTCTTTAAGATTGACATTAATATCTGTTGTCATGGAAATCAGAAGAAACAAGATTAAAAAGATATATGACATCTGAACGAAGGTCTTTGCTTTAGCGATGAAAGATGTTTTCAGGGTAATACCTTTGTATTCATCGTAAGAACGTATTAATGTAACAACGATATCTCTTAATGCAATGATGATAAGCATCCAGAGGGGCATAAAACCGAGCAGGTAAAAAAGATAGAAAGCGAAAGAAGTAAGAACTTTATCTGCAAGCGGGTCGATAAAAATACCGAAGTTAGTTATAGAGTCATATTTTCTTGCATGCCAGCCGTCATACCAGTC
The DNA here is from genome assembly GCA_041859005.1 of Ignavibacteria bacterium. Lineage (GTDB taxonomy): Bacteria > Bacteroidota > Ignavibacteria > Tepidaquicellales > Tepidaquicellaceae > CAIKZJ01. The sequence goes on along the minus strand of JBHELA010000169.1, from coordinate 4,252 downwards.
AGTCAGTACAGCTGCAAAGAAAACGACGAGCGATAAACGCTGCATAAATACGTCGCCGCTCAGAAACATAATCAGAAACACCGGTGAAAGAAGTATTCTTATAACTGATAGAATATTTGGTACATTTCTCATCCGGTTGATACTGATTAAAACGGTAAGTCGTCTTTATTTTCTTCGGACTGAGGACTTTTAGTTTGATCGGCATCGCCTGACGGCTTTTTATTATCCAGCATTATCATTTCAGATAAATCAATACCGGTATATTTCTTTGTTTCGTCTTTTGGGTCAACATAGCTTCTAATACTGCCCTCAAGATAAATCTTGCTGCCTTTTTTCAGATACTGTCCGCAAATCTCAGCGAGTTTTCTCCATGCTGTTATATAATGCCATTCAGTTCTTTCAACATCACTTCCATCTTTGCTTTTGTATGAATCTGATGTTGCAACACTAAACTTTGCGTATGCCGTTCCATCGGCAGTATATTTCACTTCCGGGTCTTTTCCAAGACGTCCGATAAGCATTACTTTATTTAATGACTTTGACATAATAAATCAGTTTAATTATTTAAGGTTGTATTCTATAACTTTTGTTTTCTCGAGCAAATAAAATTTTGAGGAGGAAAAGACAATAAAGTCCCTGAGTTTTTCATTCACTATAGGTTCGGCAAATAAGTATCTGCCTGAATACGCATTTTTTCTGGCATCGTAGATAAGAATTTCAGAATCCGTAAGTATGTAGAGTTGATTATTAAAAGTTGAGATTGATTTAATGTATTTGGACTCCAATGAATTCAGATAGTTTCCGAAATTATCGTATTTGAAGACAGTGTTAAGTTTTGAATCGAAGATATATACATTGTTCAGACCATCTTTAACTATCTTGACGGGTTTAGACATCGGTTTCTGTGCTGACTGAAAACCACCGAATGAAAATGCGGGCTGATACATGCTTTGATTCTGATACTGATAAGTAACGATACGATTATTCTCGCCGTCTATTGAATAAATGTATGGATTTATGAAAACAGTTGAAACGGGAGTCTGATATTTCAGGTTCTCCGGGAAAGATTCATAGTTTGTGTAAATTGAGCTGATGTAACTCAGATTAAGATCAAGTTTCTGTATCCTGAAGTTCATCGGGTCGGACACTTGAATTTCGAGACCAGAAGAACCCTCAATACAAGTAGGAGAGTCGTATTCTCCGTTTGCCCATCCTTTTTTTCCGGAGCGTTTAATTTCCTTTAATGATTCGTCGAACTTAACTATTTCATTGCTCATTGCGTCGAGGACATAAATTTTCCCCTTACCGTCCGACGTAATAGAAACGGCATTCAGAAATCCGCTTAACTCGTTCGTTTTAACAAGAATACTGTCGCCGTTGAACAAAAGAATATTTAAGAATAATAACAGAAACATTATTTTACAATCAACTTAAAGAAATTAAAGAATAATTCAGGATAAATTCCAAAGACAAGAGTACCTGCAATTGAGATACCCAGTGCAAGTTTAGACATAGTGTTACCTTTATTCCTGTCCTCTGCAAGCACACCTTCTGGTTCTTTGAACCACATATAGATTATTACTTTTAAATAGTAGTAAACTGATATAACACTTAATAAAATTGCGATAACCGAAAGCCAGACAAGATTAGCTTTTATTGCCGCATAGAATATATAGTACTTACCCCAGAATCCTGCGAACGGAGGAATACCTGCCAAAGAGAAGAGAAAAGCTGTCAGCACTAAAGCAAGATAAGGACTTCTTTTTGCGAGTCCTTTGTAATCATCGAATGTTACGTTTCCAAAATCCTTACCACCGGATGTTGAATTTTCATATACTGAAACAACTAAGAATGCTCCGAGCTGCATAAAAACATAAGCAAGCATGTAGAAAGCTATTCCTTTGTTCGCAAGGTCATCCATAGCAGTTATGCCGACGAGAATGTAGCCTGCACTTGCTATTGAAGAATAAGCAAGAAGTCTTTTTAAGTTATTCTGAGTAAGAGCTATAATGTTTCCATAAAGCATAGTGAGTGTTGCGAGTATGGAGAACAATATTTTATAATGACCAAGGTCAAGTGCAAGAATAACCGGTGCAAGCGTACCGACGGCTGCAATCTTTCCTGCAGTTGCCATCATACCTGAAACGATTGTGGGTGCACCTTCGTAAACATCGGGAATCCACATCTGGAAAGGAAATATGCCTATCTTGAACATAAAGCCAATCATAAATAATGCGACACCAATTAGGAACATGGGTGATTTAAATGCCGTATAAGTAGTGACAATTTTAGAAATACTTGTGAATCCTGTAGAGCCGTAAATAAGTGACATACCGTAAAGCAGGAAACCTGTCATAAAGGCTCCAAGGAGAAGGTACTTCATAGCGCTTTCGTTTGATTTAGGTCTATTCCTCATCATACCTGCGAGGATATAGAAACAAACAGACATAGTTTCAAGACCAATGAATATAAGAATGATATCATTCGCATAAATCATAATCTGCATTCCGAAAAGTGCAATAAGAAGCAATGAATAATATTCGCCGTAATTAACGTTGAACTTCTCAAGGTATTCTTTGGATGCAGTTATTGTCAGCAATACAGAGAGAAGTGCAATGAAGTGAAAAGCATTTGCGACAGAATTAATTCTCATCATCTCAGAAATAATAAATGCATCCTTGCCGATGTTTAAGCCTGCAAAAATCATGGCTACAAGAACAGCAATCAATGAGAACACGTAAACCGGATATTTAGATTTCCCTGAGAACACAGCAATCATTAAAGATATAATTGCAGAGGCTGCTACTATAAGAATCGGTATAATTTCTTTCAGGTCGTTAAGATTAATCATCAGTATAGTTTAAATATTATAGCTTTTTAAAATTTCATTTTTAGAAGAAGGAATTAATTCAATCAGATCACCAGCTATAGTACCGCTGCATCCGTTCATCTCGAATAGTTTATCTCCGCAGTAACCGTGAAGATATACTCCTGAAGAAGCAATGTTTAATAAAGGAACATCTTTCATTTGAGAAACGAGTGAGGATATAATTCCCGATAAAACGTCTCCGCTTCCGATGGTAGCAAGGTTTTCGCGCCCTGTGGAATTGATAAACACACTAATACCGTCCGTAATAATGGTTGGAGAATTCTTCAGAACGAGTACAACATTAAAATCAGAAGCAAACTTCTTAGCGATGTTTATGAAATCCTGTTTTAGATCATCAGTGGTAATACCGAGCAGATTTGCAAACTCGCCGGAATGAGGAGTTAGTACAATCGAGCACTTTTCTTTTTTCAGCAAATCAAGATGGTCTTTAAAAGCGAAAATACCGTCTGCGTCAATAACAAAGTTTTTGTCGAATTTCTTCACGACACTCCTAATAAACGACATTGTAACGCTTTCCCTTCCTAATCCTGGACCGAGCAAAACAGCGTCGCACCATTCTATCTTCTTTGAGACAAGGTCGAATGAATCGTTAGTAAGATATTTATCAGATTTTAAAGGCAGGGTTATTACCTCAGTAGTTTTTGCCTCCATAGATGGATTCAGTGATTCGGGAATTCCAAGTATAACTGCACCACTGCCCGTTCTGAGAGCAGACTGAGCGGAGAGATATGCAGCACCGCTGAATCCTTCTGAACCAGCAAGTACAAAAAGTTTACCGTTATTGTATTTGTGAGAGTTAACATCTCTGACAGCTTCTTCGAAGCAAGTGTCTTCCTGTTCAAACTGATAAATGTTTTTCACGTTGAACTCATCGAATTTTCCGTAAGGGAGTCCGATATCTACTAATTTGAGTTCGCCTGAGACATTTCGTCCTTCGTAGAACATTGTGTTTATTTTCCTGACGCCCATTGATATTGTAACGTCTGCTTTAAGGCAGCCGTTAGTTTTTAAATAACTATCTATACCCGAGGGTGTATCAAGAGCTATTACAAATTTACTTTCTGAATACTGAGTGATATCTGAAAATATTTTTCTGACATGTTCATCCAGTTCTCCTTTAAAACCGATACCAAACACGGCATCAACAAAAAGAATCTTTTCGTTTTCATTGTCGAGAAGATCATTTAGTCTCTCGACATCAGATGTTATTTCGTAGTAATCGCTTTTGAAGAGTTCTCCTATTATCTTGTAATTAATGAGTGCATCACCTTGTAATGAATCCGAGGGATAACATATGAAAACATTTATGGGTGCATATAATTCCTGATTCATCTTAAAATTTAAAAGATGGCGCGAAACAAC
>JBHELA010000403.1:0-5371 GCA_041859005.1 Ignavibacteria bacterium | reverse complement strand
ACAAAAAGGGTTCAATTTTAATTGCTCACATAAATTCTATTCTACTTCTGGTTGCACTTGGTGTTATTATTTGGGAATCAGTGCATAGGTTTTACAACCCCGTACAAATCGATGGTATGACTGTAATATCAGTAGGTTTTATAGGAATACTTATTAATGGTTTTACCGCTTATCCGTTTATTAAAAATAAAGAAAAGGATTTAAATCTAAAAAGTGCTTTCCTGCATATGCTTACTGATGCTCTTGTTTCTGCGGGTGTTGTTGTTTCAGGAATTTTCATCACTATATACAGACTCTATTGGCTAGACCCTTTGGTCAGTTTGATGATTGTTGGTGTAATATTTACTATGACTAATAAACTTTTAAAAGAAACAATCAGATTATCTATTGATGCAGTACCAGAAAACATTGATATCAAGAGTGTGTTTGACTATTTAATGAGTATTGAAGGAGTAAAAGAAATACACGATTTACATATTTGGAGTCTAAGTACATCACAGGTTGCATTAACCGTACATATTGTTGTAAAAAGTGATTACGTTATCGATAACGACGTACTGAAGACCATAAATATTAATCTTCACGATAAATTTGAGATATCTCACTCAACAATTCAAATTGAATATATCCAAAAATCTGATGTATGTGGTACATGTTAGATTCAACTATAGCTCTGCTGTGCTTAATTCAATATATTCATATTGTTGTATCTGCCGTCTTAAAAAAGTAATTTTACCTTTAAATATGTCAAATAATATCTGAATTGATTATTTAACAATTACGTGACAAATCTATTTGTATTATTAAGGAATTAATTATAAACCTGAATAATATTTTCAGAATATATTTAATAATTTCTTGACTTTTAATTATATTATTGTTATATTTAAATCTATAAGTGAATCTAGGCAATAAGAAGAATAGAATCGCTGAAATTCACAAAAACCACAAAAACAAACCACTTCTACACTTTAATCACACAGTACTAACACAGTCTTTACACTTGAATTACACATCCCTTATATATACCTTATATGGCAGCTTTATGCACCATATATGGAAATATGTGTGCTTTATGAACAATTGATGAAAAACTAATCATATTTTTCCTTAAAATTAACGTTTTTAGCATGGCAAGAATAAGACACGGAGCCCTTGGTTCCCCTACCGGTAAAGTTGGGAATACTGTTTTCCGGCGGTTAAACAAAAAGACTGTAGCCTCAGTTCTATCTGAAAATCGCAAGAAATCAAATTCTGAAGCGGTACTTAAGAATGAAAGCCTTTTTGCACGGGTGACCAAGTTCAGTAACTTTGTTAATCAATCGATTATTATAAAGAATGTCTGGAAGTTTTCAAATATGCCGGGTACCTACACAAACCTTAAAATATTTAAGCGTAATTATTTTTCCATAAGGTCTTGGGGTGTAAGTTCCGATTTTCACATACTTCCAGAGAATTATACTTATTCAAATGAAGGGATTTTACTCGACAAAGATAAACTTGAAATTCGATTTTCTGTCTGCCGACCAATCCTTGTTTATAAAAAACAGACAGGTGAGTTTAATCCTCCTTACGCAATACTCGCTCTCATTCATGCAAAAGACCCCGTGAAACCGAATTCTAAAAATAAAACGGTAAGTCTGTTTCTATCAGAATTACATGACGGTTTTCTAATTACTCCATTGGAAAAATCAAGCTTTATCTTTGCGGGAAATATAGGTTCTTTTTCATTCATTGATGATTTTAAAACGGTTATTGTTTTCCCTGCCGTAGTTAGTATTGATAAAGATACTAAATCTTATGAATGGGCAGAGCATGGCGGCTTTTACGTTAAAGGTTCAAAACCTGAAGAAAGTCTTTATACACCCCCTACCCCGCCCCCTGTTTTAAGCAAGGAATCTTTTATTAAGTATGATTAATTAAATTTACTAAATATAAAACCACATGAAAAGACTAACATTATTTTTATTTTTGTTCCTAATTGCATCCGCTTCATTTTCTCAAAGCAAAAACAATTTCAATGAATCAGAATGGCTCGGCAGCTGGAAAGGCAAACTCATTATCATTACTGCGGGCAAATCGAGTGAAGTTAATATGTACCTTTCAATCTCTAAAACCGATACGCCAAATAAGTATTCGTGGAAAACTACTTACGGCGAAGGTGCATCAAAGCTTGAAAAGAATTACTTCATGATTGCAAAAGACCCTGATAACGGCAAGTGGGTTCTCGATGAAGACAATACAATATTAATTGATTTCTTCTTTGGAGATAACCAGTTTAACTCATTCTTTGAAACCAAGAATATATTGTTAAGCTCCAGGTATGAAATTAAGAATGGTAAGATAAGCGCTGAAGTCACATCAGCCCAGATGAGTAAAGCAAACTCCACGGGTACAGGAGAAAATGAAGTTGTATCATATCCGGTTTATGTTATACAGAAAGCAGAATTGACGAGAGAATAAGAAGGAAAAATTAAATTCACCACTCAGACTTGAAGCCTGAGTGGTGAAAATTTGCTTAACTTATTTAAGAACAACCATACGTTTTATACTATTGTAACTGCCTGCATTCATCCTGTAGAAATAAACTCCTGAGCTCAATGACGATGCGTTGAAGTTTACTTCATAAGTTCCTGCCGGTTTGTTTTCATTCATGATATTAGCGACTTCTTTGCCGAGTATGTCATAAACTTTAATCGAAACTAATTCATCCTTTGGCAATGAAAACTTAATGTTTGTCGTCGGATTGAAAGGATTCGGATAGTTCTGGGATAAATCATAGTTCGAAGGTATCTCGCCTGTATTACCGCTAATACCAACAGGGATATTCTGACCCCCGCTGAAGCATATAAGCTTTCCGTCTCTGCATCCTGCTGCAAATTCCGTTGTTGTATTTCCGTCAATGCTGTTTATAGCGCTGACTCTGTCAGCCCTGTACGTAACAGTCGAACCGAAAGAATATAAGAACAATTCTGTGCCCGTTGCTCCGCTTAGCACTATCACGTTTCCGGGTGTCTGCATTCCGACTACAACGTCTTTCTTCCCGTCTCCGTTAACATCGCTCAGCATATCAACACCGCGTATGTATGATGCAGCAGGAGAGTAAGTCCATAAAGTGTTATGAGTCTTTGTATCTATCCTGAATACGTTCTGAGGACCGGAAAGCGTGAAATCCGGCGAGCCGTTTGAATCAAGGTCATCGAGTACTTTTATAAATCCGGCGTTGGCAGAACCAAGAGTGATTGTCCATAGTTCTGAACCGTTATCAGAATCGATAGAGAATACTTTTCCCGCAAATCCGTAAAAACCTAGAATCTCTTTTGAAGTATCCGCATCCGTTGTCGGAACAACCTTCATACTCCAAGTCTTTCCGTTTACGTTTGAAAATGCCCATGTACCATTTCCGCTGTTATCTGTACCGTGGACTGAATAAGCACCTCCGTTGCTGCCCCATCCTATTGCTGCACCGTACTGTGTTGAAACGATATCACCTGTAAATTCTGAATTCTGCGTCACGTAAAATATAACATTACCGTTAAGTCCGTTTACGCAAATTATCGCATGTCTGCCGCCCGTACCTGAACTTCCTGTACCGCTTGCTGAAATAAGCACGTCTTTAACTCCATCGCCGTTGAAATCTTTATCAGCTCTTACACCCTCAATATCGCCGTCAGAATAAGAAATCGAATCCCCATAAGCCCAGATTTGTCTGCCGGTTCTGCCTGAGATTGTATAAACCATTTCATTACCACCTGCGCATCCTATAACAACATCCTGTATTCCGTCCCCGTCAACGTCGTCGCGTACCTGCATTGCGTCTTCCCATGTAACTGAACCTGTATTGTTATTGTCGTATCCTGTGTTGAATGACCAGAGTACATCACCATTTACCGAAGCGTTACCATTCCAGCAAGTCGTTAGATAGTTTCCAGATGAAACTATTAAATCGTTTACGCCGTCTCCGTTAATATCATTAATCTGCTTCATACTCGTCGGCTGCGGGTCATCAGAAGAAGTAAAAGGATTATCTGGTGTGTTTGACGACCATAAAGTTGTTCCGAGCAAGGTCGGATTAGGATTCCCAACACCTGTTAATGAAATCTTTGCAACGGGTAAGTTTGTGGCATTTGAGTTAATCTTTAAAGTATCGTTAAATGTCGCACCTGAATTTGGATTAAACCAGACCCTGAATACTTTTGATGCCTCCGGTAAAATAGTATAAGGGAACTGAATTCCTACTGTATCCATTCTGTAACGCGCTGTGTTGAACTGTATCGATGAAATGTTTAAGTTTGCATTTCCCTGATTCGTTACTGTAAATAGATATCCACAAAGCGAGTTTACCCGCCTTTGCTGGAAATCAAAACTTGTTGACGATAAGGCTATCGTAGCACCCGTAAATACACCCTTGCCTTTTAAATTCACTACCTTTACAGGTGTTATCAAATCATTGCTTGCAATCTGAAGCTGTGCAGATAATGTATCGAAAGCAAGCGGATTGAATGTAACAGTGTAATTCTTATTCTGACCCGGATTAATAGTGTCAGGTACTCCACTTGGAGTTATTCCAAATCTCGGGTTTGTTATGTTCTTTCCTGAAATAATCAGCTTTGCAACTCCGTTGTTTGATATATTAAGAGGTTGGTTTGAAGTTGTACCGACAGGGACATTGCCAAAGTCAATTAGATTTGTTGATGTCGATATCTGCGGATTTCCGGGACCTCCAATCTGATACTTGTACAACGTTCTGTAAGCATAAGCAGCGCCTCCCGGTCTGAACGCCATGAGCCAGAGATTTGTTCCGTCATAGAAAAGTCCTTTTGGGTCACAGTCGCCGTCTGTATCCGGAGAAGGAAACGAGAACAAAGTGTCGCCCGTCGTCTGGCTGTAGGCATAAATTCTTTCAGGCTCCGAATGGAAGTTGTCGTTCACATAAAATATTGTATCACCTTTTACGGCAATCCCCTGAACCTGTCTGCCTCTGAGCGGTATAGTATCCACAGCAAGTTTTGTAGTCAGATTAATCTTGTAAGCAAAAGCATTCGGATACGAAGCAAAATCAGGCGAATAAATCGCAACCCAAAGATGATTGCCTTCAAGTGCTATTCCGCCTATTCCTGCCATAGATGAATTAGTATAAATACTGTCAACTTTTGCTCCGAGCGAATTAATCTTATAAATTCTTCCGCCAGATGTCCTGTAATCTTCGGCTATCCAGAATCCCGTCCCATCCCATACAAGGCCGTGGTTGAACGTAAATGGTGTAACCAGACTGTCAACCATAACACCCTGCTTTGTGATTTTATACATCGACGATGTTGGATACCCTGTACCGTTAAAATCGGACCCTATCCAGAGAGTATCATTTCGC
>JBHELA010000311.1:0-3279 GCA_041859005.1 Ignavibacteria bacterium | reverse complement strand
CGGACTATAGGTGCTGAATCAATTATCGTAAAGTCGAGTTCTACAATAGCAATCTTTTCCCTGCCTGAACGGATTTCTTCATATTCAAAATTCTTGTCTCCTGTCTTTACGAGTGCCATCGAAAATATTATTATCGATGTACCGGTAAAAATCAAAGCAATAACTAAGATACTTATGAATATTCCCCAGAACCACCGGGCACCGCTTTTATTGTTGCCGTTGCTCATTGATAATTATTGTAATGCGTTTTTCTTCTGCTGTGCATCATCTGATTTGGCTTTATCGCCCAAAGCATCATATGCATTCACTAAAATTTCGTACGTATCTTTTAGTAAATCTTTGCTCTTTGATGTTGCTGTTAGCTGTTCCATGTATTTTACGCATTCTTTCAGGAGCGGCTCATATTCTGACTTTGGTTTGTTGTCAGTTGCTTTTTTTACTGCCAACTGATAGTTTGCAAAACCGCAGTTGAAAAGTGAACTTTCATAGTATATGTTATCCTTTGGAAGATATGGGATTGTGATTACTCTCTGAAATATTGCTAGTGCATTTGCGTAATCTTCTGCCTGTCTTAACTTAAGTCCATTCTGATACATCAGCTTTCCAATTTGTATTGCGTCATCTTTGCTTTGTGATTTGTCAAGTATGCTCTGGTAAATACCGAGTGCTTTGTCAGTTTCTCCCATGTAATTGTAAGAATCTGCCATTAACTGAAATGCAGATATACTGTCGGGGATAATACCGGTTGCCGCAGTTAACGATTTTATTGCATCCTTAAAATAATTATTAGCTACTTCTGTGTTTTTCTTCCCGAGTTCCTTTGTACCGCTGTTAAAAGCGTTAATACCTGCATTATACTTGTCAATCCAGTAATTTTTTATCAGGTTGTTATAATCCGGGGAGAGTGCGGTTGCTTGTTTGAATGCGTTTGCGCCTTCTTTAAAATTACCAAGTTCAGTTTGTGCATAACCGAGCATGTACCATGCTTCGGCATCTGTTTTGTCGATTGAAAGACCCTTTGTCAATTCTGCTGCTGCTTTTTCCCAGTTCTTTTGCTGGTAAGCAAGCTTGCCTGTGGTTGTTTCAGCCGGAGAACATCCTCCTAAATAAAATGACATTGCTCCAAGTAGTATAAAAGATACTAATAAAACTTTTAATGATTTCATAAAAATTTTGCTCCGAATAAAATTTTAGATTTATTTAATGTCTTTAAATATAAGCAAATTATGACACTTATTCAATTTAGAAAATGTACTCTTTTTGTATCGAAATTCTAAGGCTAATATTATAATAATTCCGTATTGTACGCTGTTTCGTTTGCCCAAAATGGTAGTTTGAATAACCAAAGTGGTAGTACGAATAACCAAATTGGTAGTATGAATTACATTGGAAGCAATACAAACAGTTATTTTAGCTCGGAACAAACATCGAAACACTGAAAGCAGAAACACGAACAGCATTCTCAAAGAAAACAACATTGAAAGAACTGGAACAAAATTCTGGACAAACTAATCGGGTGAGCAAACAGACAAAACGGGTTAAAAGAAAAGAGAAAGTGACTTAATGTTCAAAGAAAACAAAGAACCAAGATTCAACCAGCGCTTCTCGAAGCGATTTCTATTAATATTGTTAACACAGAACCTACTCACTGAAGTGTTAATTGTAAACAAATATTAATTTAAGTAAATTTAAAACGGGAGAATGAAACACTCTAGAAACATTTTCATGTCTTCCCGTTTTGTCATTCTCTATTTTGTCATTTCCGAATGCTCTTATCGGGAATCTAATTAAACAGGGAATCAAAAAACCTTTAAGTTGTTATGCATTAAAACGATTTTTGTTCTATAATATCTAAAAGCTAAACATAAAACTATTATGAATAAAGAATTACCCAAATTTCACGAAACATTTAATCCGATACTAGATATATTAAACGATGGAAAGATTATACATCACAGAGAATTAATTCAAAAAGTGGTTGACAAATATTATGCTGATCTTCCTCAAGAACTGTTAAATGAAATGACAAAAAGCGGAGACAAGTTAATTTATAATCGAATAGCTTGGGGAAAATCTTATCTTAAGAAAGGCGGGTATATTGTTTATCCAAGTCGCGGAATGGTTGAAATAACAGAAAAAGGAAAATCCCAAAAGAATAAACTAAAATTAAACGATATAGAGGAAGAATCAAGCTTGTTCGATTTCTACACAGAGGAAAAGTCTAAATTTGTTTTGAAGCCTGCCGAAGTAAAGAATTCCTCGCCTCAAGACTTGATAGATATAGGGTTTTCTGAAATAGAATCTCAGGTTAAAAATGATTTACTTGAAAAGTTAAAAAATATTGATCCATACTATTTTGAAAAGGTTATACTAATCTTATTAAAGTCTATGGGATATGGAGACTTTATTGAAACATCAAAGTCAGGTGATGGGGGAGTTGATGGAATAATAAACGAGGACAAACTTGGTTTGGATAAAATCTATATTCAGGCGAAAAGATATGGAGAAAATAAAGTTCGTGAAAAAGAGATTAGAAATTTTATAGGTGCAATGAGTGGTGATACTAGCAAAGGTGTATTTGTCACTACTTCAAAGTTTGACGAAGGTGCTATTAAAAAAGCTCACGATGCACATCATACGATTATTCTTATTGATGGTTTTAAATTGGTTAGCCTAATGCACGAATATAATATTGGTGTTCAAACCAAGGCAACATATAAAGTTAAAGAATTAGACGAAGATTTTTTTGAAGGACAATGATTTTAAATAATCCTTACTATTACTGTTCTTTGGTAAGAAAGAGAAACTTAATCGAATTTGCTCAATAATAAATGCTTAATGAAAAAGGATTTTCAAAAATATTCCCTCCTGGTTTCAAAGATTAACAAAAAGAAAGTATTATACTGTTCGGCGATATAGTTACCAAAGACTTTTTAGTCGGGCTATATTCAGAATTAATAAATTTCAAATATAACCCTAATCCACCAAGAGATTACATAGTATTTAATAAGTATAATTATGTATTAAGGATTGAAAATAGATTTCCTGTAATATGGATTTCCGATATAAACATTCGGGAATGACAAAGGGAGATAATTACAAGGTAGAGATGATACGCAAGAAGATGGAAGATGTTCTTTATGCCGAATCCACAAAAAAAGAACTCTCAAAAAGAATTAATATCTGAATTTGGCAAAAATGATTTTTAATAATGAGTAAACGTAATTTGATTAGTTCGGTGTCGGAGTTTGAAAACCATATTGGTTATTCGAGGGCGGT
>JBHELA010000292.1:0-4308 GCA_041859005.1 Ignavibacteria bacterium | reverse complement strand
CTTCAGGATATAAAATTAAGATTCTAATATTTAAGTAAATGGAAATTAAGCGTCAAAATCGGGATATTTAGCCGCATTCATAAATTTAAAACATATTAAGAAAATGAACAGCGATTATGTGATCAGAAATGCAGAATTTTCAGAAATAAGTACATTTTTGGATTATGCAAGAGAAGAGGGTTGGAACCCGGGGGTCAAAGATAGTATGGCATTTTGGGATGCGGATAATCATGGATTTTTTATTGGTTTACTCGAGAACATTCCCATTGCGACTATATCAAGTGTGAAATATGATGACAAATTCTCTTTTCTGGGGTTTTATATTGTCAAGAGTGAATACAGAAATCTTGGATATGGAATAAAAATATGGAACAAAGCGCTCGAGTATGCAGGAAATACAAATACAGGATTAGACGGTGTACTTGCCCAGCAGAAGAATTACGAAAGAGCAGGTTTCAAGCTGGCGTATAACAACATCAGATACGAAGGAATAAATAAAATCGTATCATTCTCAGAAAAAACAGTTAACTATAATGATAATTTATTTAATGAACTAAATAAGTTCGATAATAAACATTTCCTTTCTGACAGAAAAAGTTTTTTGAAAGCATGGTTTAATAACGCAGAATCAGTAAAAGTTAAAATGCACGGAAGTAAAGTAACAGGATTCGGAGTTATAAGGAAATGTTTCAACGGTTATAAGATAGGACCTGTGTTCTCTGATGATGAGTTCTCGGCAGAAGAAATAATAACCGACCTTTTGAAATCAATACCCGACGGAGAAAAGTTTTATCTTGATGTTCCCTCGGTCAATCAGTTCCCTGTTAATATTTGCGAAAAAAGGTTTATGAAAAAAGTATTTGAAACGGTGAGAATGTATAATAAGTATATTCCGGAAATACCCGTTAATAATGTATTCGGTATTACAACGTTTGAACTCGGGTAATTTACACCTTCAAACTAAAATAATTTGAGGGAAATAACACCTTCATAAATAAGTTGAACAGCTATTGCGAGTATAAAAAATCCCATTATTCTGCTAAGTACGCCAATACCCGTATTCCCGAGAATCTTAAACAGTTTTGTGGAAAGAATCAGCAATACATAAACGATTATACCGATTAAAATAATACCTATTGAATAGCCAAAGTAGTAATCGTACGATGTGATAGATTTTGCTGATGTTAATCCGATAGCAGCGCCAATCGAGCCGGGACCGCTAAGGACAGGCATTGCCATAGGTGTGAATGAAATATCCTGTTTTGCATTAAGTTCGCGGGTCTCATCAGTTGAGAGCTTGCTTTTATTAGTAACCATTTCCCATGCAGTATGCGCAACTATTAATCCGCCTGCGATTTTAAGTACAGCCAGATTTATACCAAAGAATTCAAGCAGAAGTTTTCCCATAAAAAGAAATACTATCAGTATAGCAACGACGCTTATCGCTGTTTTCAGAGACATCTGCCTGCGGTACGCTTCATCACTGTCAGCGGTTAATGAACAGAAAAGCGGTACTCCTCCTACAGGGTTAACGAGCGGGAACAGCGTTATAAAAGCGATTGATGCTGAATGTAAAATGACTTCCATTAAATGTTAAATGATTTATATCTTGTTAATATACAAATAATACTTAATATATTTGAGTTAGATTATTTTCGATTTGCTAAAATTAATTAACAGAAGGGTCAACGGGAAAGCTGGCTATCGTATTATACTCGCCTCCCATTCTTTTAAGTGTTTCAGCCCACATTTTATCGGGTTCAGTATCGAAAATCAGGTCGGCTTCCGATTTAGTTACTATCCATGTATTTCCTTTTAACTCGCCGTCAAGCTGACCCGCACTCCAGCCTGAATATCCGAGAAAGAAAATAAAATCCCGTGGATTTAGTATTTTAGTATCAGCAAGCAGTTTAACAGTCTCAAAATTACCGCCCCAGAAAATTCCTTTACAAATCTCAAGACCTCCATCGATTAAATCGCCGGCTCTGTGTATGAAATTAACGATATCGGTCTCCACAGGACCGCCGAGCATAACTCTCGCGTCAAATTCGGGAAAGTCTTCAATTAATTCATTAAGTTTTCCTTCTACAGGTCTGTTTATAACAAAACCAAGAGAACCGTTTTCGTTGTATTCTGTCATTACAATCACAGTTCTCGAAAAGAAATCCGATAAATGAGGAGCCGATATCAGAATTCTCCCGCCAGCAATTTTAAGGTCTTTGTGTTCCATGTATCAATATATTAAAAAAATATTAATATCTGAATGTAATAAAACGGGTATTTTATTATAAAAAGAACGCAGATTTTCACGGATTAAGCGGATAATCGCTGATTTTTTGTAAAGTTTATAGCTTTTTTATTTATTTGGAGAGATATAAGGTATTTACATGCTCATTTTCGATTTTGTAATGGTCGTTTTACAAGTAGTTTTAGATTTCAAAAGTTAATTAAAATAGCTAAATTAACCTGTTATAAGAATTCTCCATAAAAATTAAATAAATTCGCTTTAATGCCCAATGACAAATTAAACGATAGACTTAAGAAAATTAAGCTTATTGTATCAGATGTTGACGGATCGATTGCAAACAGCAAGAATGAGATAGGTGAAGAGACAAAAGAACTTGTTAAAAAGCTTGCGGCAAAAGATGTGAAAATCACATTCGCTACGCAAAGGATTCATTCCTCCGTATTAGATTTCGCAGAAGAACTCGGTATTGACATTCCAATAATTTCAATTAACGGCGCTCTTATTAAAGATATTAAAGGTAATATTCTTTCCAAATCCGTAGTTGACCCTAAAATAGTTAAAAAGGCAATGGATTTTGCCGATAAATATTTTGTAAGAATTGCTCTTGTCCATGAAGATGAGATAGTTTACACGGAAAGCAATTCTGTCCTTCGGGATTTCATGTACAGGCTCGGCGCTGACTACAGGCTTGTAGATTCTTACGACGACTACACAGACAACATACTCGAGATTATTATGATGGGTAATGAAAAAAGCGTTGTCAGACACATACAGCAGAAAATAAACTTCCCCTGGAAAATGTTTCATACGGCAAAATATTTCCGCTCAAGCACTAAACTTGGTGTTTATCATCTTGAAGTTAAAAAATCAGGTACATCGAAGAAAACAGGTATTCGTAAACTTGTAAAGCATCTTGGTTATCACAAGAATCAGGTCGCAGTAATCGGTGACTGGTTTAACGATAGAGTTCTCTTTGAATACGGAGGGTTCAACGTTGCACTTCAAAATGCAGTTGCAGAATTAAAACTTAAAGCCGATTATATAACCGAAAAAACCAACGATGAAGACGGTGTTGCCGAGTTTCTTAAAATGGTTTACGATTCTAAATAAATTTTAACCTTAAATTAGTTATGAGAAAGATTGTTGAATGCGTTCCAAATATTTCAGAAGGACGCAATCAGAGTATTATTGACGCATGTGCGGATTCAGTACGTAAAGTAAAAGGTGTGAAGCTGCTCGATGTTGACCCGGGAAAATCAACCAACAGAACAGTTTTTACTTTTGTCGGAGACCCGGAATCAGTTGTAGAGGCAGCATTCCAGTTTGCAAAGACAGCTTTTGAACTGATTGATATGACACAGCATCACGGTGAGCATCCAAGAATGGGAGCGGTTGATGTTTGTCCGTTTGTTCCTGTGGCTAACGTTAGCATTGACGAGTGTATAGAGTGCTCGAAGAAATACGGTGAGCGCGTCGGAAAAGAACTTGGAATTCCTGTATATCTTTACGAAGAAGCATCGTCAAACCCCGCGCGCAAGATGCTGAAACAGATTCGTTCTGGTGAATACGAAGGGATTAAGGATAAGATTTATAAACCCGAATGGAAACCGGATTTTGGTCCGCAGGAGTTTATTCCTAAATCGGGTGCAACAGTTACAGGCGTAAGGTTCTTCCTTATAGCTTACAACATCAACATTCTCGGCACAAAAGAGCAGGCACACAGAATAGCACTAAACATACGTGAACAGGGCAGAAGCGATAATGAACCAGGCAGATTAAAAGCCGTAAAAGCAATCGGCTGGTTTGTGGATGAATACAATATGGCACAGGTATCAATGAACCTTGATAACTTTAAAGTCACTCCTCCGCACGCGGCTTATGAAGAATGCGTAAAGGATGCAAAAGAATTAAATCTTGCAGCTGCGGGCAGCGAGCTTGTTGGTTTAATTCCTCTTGAAGCAATGCTCATGGCAGCGGAGTATTACATAGAAAAGGAAAACCTTTTTATACTCGATGAAAAGCAAAAAATAATACTCGTTATTGAAAGAATGGGACTTTCT
>JBHELA010000010.1:0-12973 GCA_041859005.1 Ignavibacteria bacterium | reverse complement strand
AGAAAACGGAAGTACAACAATCTTGACAGGACTGTTCATAAAATATTCTGTATCGGCGGCGAGAACGGGTGGTACACGGGTGACTGGTTATGGGGAATACGAGGATTTCTTGACAAGCTTGTAGGCGGTCCCGGACTTCGCAGAGGGAGAAAAGATTCAGAAAATATTTATGCCGGTGAGACCCTTGACTTCTGGAAGGTCCTTCTTGCAAGCCGTGAGGAGAAACGCCTGCTGCTTTATGCGGAGATGAAACTTCCGGGCGAGGCATGGCTTGAGTTCAAAATTGATGGGGATTACGTTGTGCAGACTGCAACATTCCGCCCGCTCGGACTTCTCGGCAGGGCTTACTGGTACAGTGTTTTGCCTTTTCACGGATTTATATTCAACGGCATGCTGAAGAAAATAGCGGAATGATTTTGTGCTCTATAACTTCCAGTTTTTCATTTTCTCGTGAAAGCGATAGTCGGTTAAATCATAATGTATTGGTGTAACGGATATGTAACCGTCATCAACTGCTTTTACGTCATACTCACGGGACTTATCCGTTTTATGCATACTGCCCGTAAGCCAGTAATACTGCCTGTTAGCAGGGTCGTGTCTTATTTCGTAAGTATCATTCCATGATGATTTTCCCTGTTTGGTCAGCAATGCACCTTTAACTTTCTTAATAGCAGGTACGTTCACGTTCAGAAGCGTGCCTTTCGGCAGTCCGTTTTTAAGTACAATCTTTGCAAGTTTCGCTGCGTACTTTACGGCAACAGAAAAATCGGGATAGGTGTAGCTTGTCAGAGACACGGCTATTGAAGGTATTCCGAGTATTGTACCTTCGGTCGCTGCCGAGACCGTTCCCGAATAAATAATGTTAATAGCAGTGTTTGCCCCCTGGTTTATTCCTGATATTAGCAAATCAATCTTGCGGTTCTTTAAAAGTGTGTGAACACCTATCTTTACCGAATCAGCAGGGGTGCCCGTGACTGCATAGCCGTAAAAATCCCTGAACATAAGTGTTTTCCTTGCTCTAATCGGGTCTGCCATTGTAATTGAATGCCCGACTGCGCTCTGCTGTGTGTGCGGAGCAACGACAAACACCTCCGCAAACTTTTTGATTTCTTTCGTAAGCTCTTTTATTCCGTCGGCATCTATACCGTCATCATTTGAGATTAATATTAACGGTTTCTTTTTCATTTGTCCAGTGTTTTAAGTTTCTTCCAGAGTAAGTCTTTTAGTTCTTGCAGGTTCTCACCTGATACCGATGATATTTGTATTTTGTCAATACCTGCCGTCCTTGCACTCTTCAGCTTCTTCTTAAGCTCATCGCTGATAGCGTCTATCTTTGTAAAGCATACTATCCTCGGTTTGTCAAGCAGGTTGGCTTCGTATTTTTCAAGTTCTTTAAGAAGTATTTTATATTCTTTAAGTAAATTTTTTCCGTCGGGTGAAAGGTTTGTTGTATCTACCATGAATAACAAAACTCTTGTTCTTTCAATGTGTTTCAGGAACTGTATCCCCAGCCCTTTTCCTGATGATGCCCCTTCAATTATTCCGGGAATATCCGCAACAACAAAGGAATCGTATTCATGCATCTTTACAATTCCAAGATTTGGTTTCAAAGTTGTAAACGGATAGTCGGCAATCTTTGGTTTTGCAGATGATATCTTTGAAATTAGTGTTGACTTACCAGCGTTCGGAAAGCCTACAAGACCGATATCGGCGATAAGCTTCAGCTCAATAACAATCGTCATCTCTTCACCGGGCTTTCCTCTTTCAGCATAGCGCGGAGTCCTGTTTGTAGAAGTTTTAAAGTGCGTATTTCCTTTTCCGCCTCTGCCGCCTTTTAATAATACTTTCTCTTCGCCGTCGTACAGCATCTCTTCAACTATCTCGCCGGTCTCAAAGTTCTTTATAACACTACCGCAGGGCACGAGTATTAATTCATCCTTTCCGTTCCTGCCGTTCTTGTCGCCCCCAAGTCCATGGACGCCTCTTCCCGCTTTGTGGTGCCGCCTGTAAGTAAAATCGACAAGTGTGTTAAGCTGTGCTGATGCCCTGAACACGATGTTTCCGCCGTTACCGCCGTCTCCGCCGTTGGGTCCGCCTTTGGGAACGTACTTTTCTCTCCTGAAACTTATGCACCCGTTTCCGCCGTCGCCCGATTTTATAAATATCTTTGTATAATCTATGAACATGTTTTATCTCTTTTCAAAGTAATCGTTTAATACATCCACAAAAAGTATTACTGTTTTGTCGCCTATGTTAACTTTGTTGCTAATAAAAATTGTCTTCAGGTATTCTGTTGCGTCGCGCCAGTTCCTGAGTTTTTCAATTTCAAGAAGTGAGTCCTGCATAATATACCTGTTTCCCTTAAATACTTTCTTTGCAATGCTTTTTAATTCATCTTCCTTAAAACGGAATTTTAAGTGGTCATCATTATCTTTTTCTTTCTCTTCAAATTTGTCTGCAATGCCGTACTCTTCTATTATCGCCCCGGTAGTTGCTGTTCTTTCAAAATGAGTTTCACCGGGTTGATTTGATTCTGCCTTCTCTTCTGTTATGGTTTCGTTGTTTTCTGTGTATAAAACAGTATCTTCTTCTTTAGTTTCTTTATGTGAGGAATTTATTTCCTCCGGGCTGAGCCTGGCTTCTTTAACTTTGCCCGTAATAATCTTAATTGCTGTTTTTAGCTCAAGCTCGTCGTTATCGTCTGAAATTCCTGCATTCTTAAACATATTAACAATGTCTATGAAACCTTTGTCTTCAAGGAAAAGCCTGATGAAAGAATAGGGAACGGACATATCAAGGCTTATTTCAGTATTGTCTCCGTACTTAAACTTGTACAGCTGCAGAAAAAAGTTTTTAATCTTAAGCCCGGTTGTTTCTGTTGTAAGCTTTTTGTGAATGCTCGTATTGATTTCGGCAATAAGGTCTTCAACAATAGCTCGCGGAATGGATACATACGAATCATCTTTGCACAGGTCTTTTACGGGCTCGGTATAAAAGCTGTAAAATGTGAATATTTCTGCTTTCCTGAGTATTTCCTGCTTGCTTTTTGAATCCTGGTTTGAGTAAATGTAGCTGAGCAAGGTCCATTTGGGCCTGATGCAGTAATTCAGGTTTAACTTAACGGATTTATCAATGGTCTTCAGCAGTTCGGTCTTAGTTTTAGGAATGCTGTTATCATTTAAAATAAACGACTTTGTAAAATCCGGAAGCCTGCTTGCGATGATTGTCTCCGCTGATAAACCGTTTATATCTTCTGCAATAGCGGCAGCCTCTTTATATCTTCTATCTGTTATTTGTTCGAGCATTGTATGTTTAATAAATAAAGATAATTCTAAATGCTGTCAGAAAAAATCTAATTAGTTCTTAATATTTAACTTTGTAAACATACCATGTATAGCCCCACGTCTTTAAATCGCCGGCAGGCTCTAACATTTGCAGGTCTGTTACGCGGAATCCGTTTGAATTTCTTACAACAAACTCGTAGTTGATGTCCCAGTCAATGAAATATTCTATCTTCTTGCTTTTTATGTAATTCATCAACTCTTTTCTTTGTATTGCATCGTATGCCTCTTTGTTTACGACGCCGTCAAGATTTATAACGGTCTTATCGTCAGAAAAATATCCAATAGCTCCTGTCTGAACACACCCTATTACAGTACCCGCTGGGAATTTTTGGTTAACCCATTCACCGATTTTTTCATAGCCCTGCTTTTTGAATTCGGCAAGAAAGAAATCTTTGAACCCTGATCTTGTTACGTTCGGCGCTATAAATAAAACCGCAAGCACGATCACAACACTTTTCTTTCCGCCCTGTATTGAGAAACTGTGTATAAGCAGATTTATAATAAACGCTGTAATTACTGCAAAGAACAAGCTTAAAGGAAAAAAGTATCTTGAATAAAACCAGTATGCATTTAAATAAAATGTATATGCAAAGAACAAAAGAAGGGATGTAATAACAAGAGGTGCGTGCTGCTTTAGGCTTTGGCTGAACCACGGACATGCAAACGACTTGATGCGGTAAACAAGCGTGCCAACAAGCGCAAATATTATCACGACTGAATAGTTCATGTAAATATTCTGAAGCGATAGCCTTATCAGTTCAAACAGGTTTGAATTTCCTACGGCATAATTTTTTACCATATCCTGTCCGATATGATGAACCGCCTTTCCACTAACAGGAAAGAAATCGCCTGTAAAAGAATACATAAGTATCATGTAAGGCAAGTACACGACAACCGAACCAGCAAGAAAATACGACACCTGCTTTATAAACTTTGTCCCTTTGCCTCTCATCATAAGCCATATTATCACTCCGGGTATTGTCATAATGCTGTCAATCCTTGCAAGCATTGCTATACCGGCAAGCACGCCAAGCATAAATAACTGCCTGAATATGATTTTATCAAACTCCTCTTTCTGAAATTTATACAGATAATAAAAGACCAGCACGAAGAAGAAGAATGAAATTGATGTTTCAAGTCCGTTACCCATATTAATGATAGATACGGGCAGAAGAATAAACAGAAGAACTGAAAGGAAAGAAGAGTAATCATCCTCAAAAATATTCCTCAACATCCTGTACATAAAATATATTGTACCGTACCCGAAAATGTTCTGAATTATTATTGATACATAAACGGGTGTGATAATGTCGCTCTTAAATATCAAAAAAACAGGTGCCATCAGAAAGACGTACAGAGGCTGAAACCCGCTTGTTGTTCCGTCGCCGTAGAAGAACCACTTGCCGTTAGCAAAATTACGTGCTATATCGAGCGATAGATATGCGTCGTCCGGAATTGCATACCCATTAATTTCCGGGAATGGTTTAAGCAGAACTGCTATGCGGTAAAGTGTATAAACAAGTAAAAGTGCTCCAAGAAAGTATTTATCTTTTCTTGTCATGTTTTGATACGAGTTTTTCGTATTCTGCCAGCAGTCTTTCTTTCAGTGCATAAGGGTCTGTGTTTTCTACTGTTGCACCTGCTGCGTTAGTGTGACCGCCGCCGTGAAATTTCTTTGCAAACTCATTCATCTTTATATTCCCTTTTGAACGGAATGATATCTTGCAGCTATCGGTAAGTTCGACAATAAGAAATCCAACCTTGACATATTTCATCGTCATAAGAAATCCTGAAAACCCTTCAACGTCCTTTACTGTGGAATGATAGTCTTCAAAGTCCTTCTGGGTTATCATACCGATGCACACAGTTCCGCGGTAGTGAAAACTCAGACTGTCTATAAACCTTGAAAGGAGCTTTACCTTGTCCGAGGGAATATTATTGTATATGTTGTCGTACATCATAACGGGGTCGGTGCCTTTTCTTATAAGGTCGGCGCAAATAAGAAATGTTCTCTCAGTCGTTCTGGGATACCTGAAAGAACCCGTGTCGGTCATTATTCCCGCATAAAGGTTATCAGCAATTTTCTTGTCAATGTAATCGCTGTTATCGTCGCAGATAAAATCATAAAGTATCTGTGATGTTGCGGGAGAGTTTGTGTCTGAAATATAAGCATAATAATCCTCGGGGATAATTCCCTGATGATGGTCTATACATATTTTCTTAGCGGGTGAGTTCTTTACGGCATCTGACATACTCTTAATTCTTGAGTACTCATTCGTATCAACCACAAAAATTATATCTGCCTCATTAATAATTTTCGTGTTTCCCTCTGCGTTATCCCTGAACTTTTTAATAATCTTTTGTTCATCAAGAAATTCAAGATGGTCAGGGGTTTCATTATGGTTAATAATCTCCGCCTTCTTTCCCTTTTGGGCAAGGTAATAGTAAAGCGCAAACTCGCTCCCTATTGCATCGCCGTCGGGAAGAAGATGCGTTGTAATAACGATTTTATCCGCGGAAGCTATTGCTTTCCGTACTCTCTCGAAATTTTTATTCATTTGTAAAATATTGAGAAATTCGTATTTTATCACAACAAAATAAAGATTAAAAGAATTATCTTTCTTGACAGAATTATTTGAACAAACGGGTACGGATGATATAAATGAGAGCAATGGAAAGCCTAAGTTTCGCATAAGTCTTTTCATTACGCTTTCTTTTATTTCCTTGCTATGGATTATTAAGCTGTTTGAAACTTTTACGAAAATAGATCTGAGCTTTCTTGGTGTACTGCCGCGTGAGGTAAAGGGGTTAATCGGTATTATTACGGCACCGCTGATACATTCGGATTTTTCGCATCTTGCTTCTAACACATTTACTCTGATTGTTCTGATGATGTTTTTGTTCTATGCATACACAAATTCGTCTTTCAGGGTTTTCTTTACTGTTTACATATTTTCAAACGTCCTCGTCTGGATATTCGGCAGGGAGGCTTACCATATAGGTGCAAGCGGTATTGTTTACGGACTCGTTGCTTTCTTATTCTTTGTAGGACTATTCCGGCATGACAGCAAGTCTATCGGCCTATCGTTAGTAGTAACGTTTATGTACGGGGGACTTGTATGGGGCGTGCTTCCGACCGATCCGAAGATTTCATTTGAGGCGCATCTTTCGGGGGTGGTTATAGGATTGCTTGCAGCGCTTATATTCCGAAACAGAGACCCTCTGCCCGAAAAGTATAAATGGGAGGAAGAGGAAACGGATGAAGATGATATAGACATAGAAGAATTTGAGAAGGCAGAAAGGAAGCTGAAGAGCGAGGAGGGGTAGTTGATAGTTGTTAGTTAATCGTTGATAGCGGAACAAAGAGCAGATTTGATTATGATTCTCACTGATGAAAAGAGGGTAATAATTGCAAAGAGCTTTAAACGTAGAAAGAAGCAGAAAATGAAGAGAAGAACGTTTGTAGCTCTTTTTCTTCTCAGTGCTACAATCCGTAAAAATGTTGTAATAAAAACAAACTTTTTACAAAATAAGAACACTCTATATCTTACTATTTTAACAAATAAAATAATTTTTTCGCTTTCTTTGCGACCTTCTCATCCTTTGCGAATTCTGCGTTTAAAATCTTTTGCTTTTAACATTAAATTAGTCTTTTCTCTGTGCCCTCCGTGATTTTCTCGGTGTTCTCAGTGGTAAAATCTTTTCTTTTGTTTGTAGCTTCTGCTACGCCGTGAGCTCGGTGTTCTCAGTGGTAAAATTTCTAAATCATTTTATTGATTGGAAATAAAGGAGAATTTTCTATATTTTAAAAACTAAATTAAGGAGAAAAATCATGCATCACAAAATTTTATTCCAGCCGTCGGAAGCGCTGGTTCACATAAGCCTCGCTGAAAACGAAGAGGTACAGGCAGAAGCAGGCGCGATGGTGTTTAAAAGCTGGAACGTGGATATAGAAACAACAACTAAAGGCGGATTATTCGGGGCTCTGAAAAAATCCGTGCTTGGAGGTGAGTCATTTTTTACAAACAGGTTTATAGCAAAACAGGGTGCGGGGGAAATCGGATTTACTGCACCTTTCCCGGGCGACATAAAACATTTCAACCTTAACGGTGAGAATATGTACATTCAATCGGGTTGCTTTGTCTGCTCTGCGGCAACCGTAAACCTTGATACAAGCTGGGGAGGCGCAAAAGGATTTTTCGGGGGACCGGGGCTTATAATGCTTAAGGCAAACGGAACGGGGGATTTGTTCGTTAATTCATTCGGCGCTATCTTTGAAAAGCAGATGGTGAACGACAGGTTCATAGTTGATACAGGACATATCGTTGCTTTCACAGACGGACTAACTTTCAACATCAAGAAAGTCGGCGGGCTGAAATCAACACTCTTCAGCGGCGAGGGACTTGTTGCTGAGTTTAACGGAACGGGTACGCTGTGGATACAGACGCGGAACCAAAGCTCTTTCCTTGAATGGATAATTTCGAGGATTCCGTCCAAGAGCAGTTAACAATCTTTTCATAATTTAAACAACCCCTTCAGAAGAGGGGGTTGTTTTTTCTTGTTCGATAAACCTCATTGAATTTTATTTAAGTAAAAGCATCTTTTTTGTCTGCGTGTAATTACCGGTTGTCATCATGTAAAAGTATACACCGCTGTTGAGACCGGAGCCATTGAATGATGTTTCGTAAGAGCCGGGTTGTAATCTTTCGTTTACGAGTGTCTGCACTTCACTGCCCATTACATCGTAAACTTTCAACACCACCTTGTCATTCCCTGAAGTTCTTACAGGGAATCCACTTGGAACATCAAATCTAATCTTTGTTGTTGGATTAAACGGATTGGGAAAATTCTGAGACAGTTCAAATTTATCCGGAACAACATTGCTTTTTTTAGTAACGAATAAGGCTCCTCCGTTAGAGGTTTTTAAAATTAAGCCGCTTGCCCCGACTGACCAACCCGAAAACATATCAATAAAATATACTGATAATAAGTAATTGGTAACTCCTGTCGTCTGACTTATCCAGTTTATTCCTCCGTTAGTAGTTTTTAATATTTTTCCCGCTCCGCCTGCCGCCCATCCAACAGACGAATTTGAAAAAAACAAGGTGCTGAAACCATTATTTATTCCATATACCTGTCTTGTCCAGTTTATCCCCCCGTCAGTAGTCTTGAGTATGTCGCCGTAAAATATACTCCCTGTGTAATAACTGCCCGATACCCATCCTGTATTATGGTCAGTAAACACAATACAATTATAGATGTCATTTGTACCTGCTGCAATTGTATCCCATTCGGTACCGCTGTTTGTGGTTTTCAGCATTATACCATGGTACATGCTTCCCGAAATATAATATCCCGCAACCCACCCTGTATTTGAATCGATAAAGTGAATAGTATTGAAAGAGCCGGTGCCTGAAATCTGATTAAACCAGTTCTCACCGCTGTTTGTGGTCTTGATTACATTGCCATCGATTCCCGTAACCCAGCCGGTATTATTATTCAAAAGAAATATCGAGGTGAAGTAGTCCGATAAACTTGTTGCCTGCTGGTTCCAGTTTAGTCCGCTGTTTGTAGTTTTTATTATTGTACCGTACTTTCCGACCGCCCAGCCGGTATTTATATCAAAAAAACCGACATCTTCAAGCCAGACTGAGGTCCCGCTTTGCTGAATATCCCAGTTCATTCCGCTGTTTGTTGTTTTGAGAATCATTCCTCCGTTTCCGACAATCCAGCCCGTATTGCTGTTGATAAACTGAACTGATTCCAGATATACAGATGTTCCGCTGATTTGAGAGTACCATTGAGTTCTGGAATCGGTAATCCAGCATAAACAAAGAACCAAAACAATTAAAAACTTTTTCGTATTTGTTTTTTTACAAGGGTTATTCATTGTAATTTATTTTAAAAGAACCATTGTTTTTGTTTGTGTATAATTTTCTATGGTTAATTTATAGAAATAAATTCCTGAAGTTAAATTACTGCCGTCAAAAGCGGCTTCATAAGAACCCGGATTTAAATGTTCATTAATTAGCGTTTCTATTTCTTTTCCAAGTATATCATAAACTATAAGTTTAACGTCTAACGTTTTATGTTTTATTGTTCCCGGTATATCAAATTTGATTTTTGTAACCGGATTAAAGGGGTTGGGATAATTCTGGTAAAGTTTGAAATTGTCCGGTTTTACATCAGATATTTTTTTAATGCCTGAGGAGCCCAGTTCGACAAATACAATCTGGTTACCGAAGAATAAAGGAACCATAAGACAATCTCTGCCTCGGTTATATCCAAGGTTTGCCGGACCATTAAGACCCGATGCTACAGGAACAGGCGTTCCGCTGAAATCGCTGTTATACCTGTAAACAAAGCCCGAAGAACTATAGCACGTAACATAGAAATATCCCCGTATATCCTTCACAATCCCGTCGCAATTTCCGACCGAAGATGGACGTATTACCGTTATACCTGAATCAGCAAGACTGATTCCAAGAATGGGAGTACTGTCACCATAAGACACTACTATCAGTCTGTTATTCGGCTTATCATAATAAAGAGCCTGGGGCGATTCCGTCAGACCAGAACCCGGAGGAACAAAAAGTGAATACGAACCGGTTGTGAGGTTGATTTTAAAAATCTGGTCATTTGAGCCCTGATAATGATAATCGGCAACATAAAGGAAGCCCGCTGAGTCGGTCGTCATACCGTCAAGCTGATGTGCACTGCTTATATAACAATTTAATATAAGTGATGTATCGGTTAAATTAAAACCTTTAACATATTTCCCGGTTGAAACATAAATTATGTTGCCCCTTATTGTATGACTGTAACAGTAACCCAGACCGGTTTTAAAATAAGACTGGTTACCGTTTATATCCATAGAAACAAGAGCACCTCCATAAAAAGAAGAAATAAGATACCGGTTGCGCAAAGAATCAAACGAAACACACTCAGCACCGTTCAGAAGGTTTTGAGAATATATTTCGAAAGATAATACAACAGAGAAAAACAGCATTGATGAAAGTTTAATTATATTTTTCATAAGTTTTAATTTATTTTTAGAAATTGTTTTTATACAAATTTACGATTGAAAAATATGATTGTTGTAAATTATCGCTTAAAGGCAATCAGAGTCTTTTAAAGGTAAGGAATTTCAATAAAGAACCCGGCAGGGGGAAATAATCTTAAATATTACCGCTTAAAGACAAATGCGACTCTTTAGCAACTTAATAATTGTGTAATTTGATTACTTTGATTAAATTTACATATAATCAGAACCGGTATTTTAACAAATGAATATCAGAAAAAATAAAAACAGGATATTCTGGATAGTAAACACAACTGCATGGCTGACAATTTGTTTGTTTGTAATGCTTGTTTTTTATACAAAACAAATTGGTGAATATAGAACCACTGTAGCAATTGGAATTACTTATTTAACGGGTTTTGTGATTACTGTAGGAATGCGTTATTTTTACAGGATTATTCGCCGTAAAAATTTTTCTATAATCACGATTACCATTATTATTGTTCTTACTTCATTTATAATGGCTCAGATATGGTTCTTTACTGATTTTTATATTTCCATGCTTTTTGTGAATCCAACACCGCTTTCACAGAGGTCTTTGCTCGGCTTCTTAAGCGAGACAGTTATATCCAGGCCTAATCAATTAATGGTATGGAGCGGATTATACTTTCTTTTCAATTTCTGGCTTGACTGGTTACAGCAGAAAGAACTGGCGGAAGAATCAATACTGCTTGCACATAAAGCACAATTGTTAATGCTGCGATACCAGTTGAACCCGCATTTTCTTTTTAATGCTTTGAATACTGTCAGGGCATTAATTGAAGAGGATAAAGAGAAAGCAAAACTTGTGATAACCGAATTATCGGAATTCCTGAGATATTCCCTTATAAGCGACAGCAACACAAGCGTCCCGTTTGAAAAAGAACTTGAAGCAATCAAAAGTTATTTTGCTATACAAAAGATACGCTATGAAGAGAAACTGAATATAAATTTCAATATACAAAGCGGGGCAGAAAAGTTTAATATTTTAAGTTTTCTTGTATATCCCCTTATTGAAAATGCCGTAAAATACGGAATGCAGACAAGTAAAATGCCGTTGCAAATAGACATAGAGGCTATTACGAAAGAAGATGCACTGATAATAAAAGTTACAAACACGGGTGAATGGATTGAAAAGGAAACAAACACCGGGAAAGGAACTCAGAAAGGATTGGATAATATCCGGGAACGCCTTAAAAATGCATACCCGGGTAAGCACATTTTTGAAATAAAGCAGAATAATGATAAAGTAATAATAACTATAATAATTTACGGTTCCGGAAATGCAAAAAATAATACTGCAAAATAAAGAGAAACATAATATACCCGGTAAATATAAAGCAATTGTCGTCGATGACGAAAGACTTGCCCGAAAAGAATTAATTTCCTTATTGAAAATATATGATAATATTGAAATAGCAGGCGAAGCCCAGGACGTAAAATCCGCAGAAGAATTGATAGGAAAAATATCACCCGACATAATTTTTCTTGACATACAAATGCCCGGGGAATCAGGATTTTCATTAATTGATAAAATAGAAACTGAAGCGAAAATTGTTTTTGTAACCGCATTCGATGAATTTGCAATAAGGGCATTCGAGGTTAATGCGCTGGACTATCTAATGAAGCCGGTTAATCCGGCACGCCTGAAAACTACAATTGAGCGTATAGAATCCGGACGTGAAGAATTAAAACCGCAACAAAATCCGTTAAATTACAGTGACACTCTTTTTTTATCGGTTAATTCAAAAACACGGTTTATAAAAATCAGTTCCATTCTTGTTATAAAAGCCTGCGGCGATTATACGGAAATAATTACAGCCGAAGGAAAAAAAGGATTAACATCAAAATCAATGCGAGATTGGGAATCACGCTTACCCGAAAAACACTTTGCACGCATACACAGAAATGCAATAATAAATCTGGACTATGTGGATAAATCAGATGAATGGTTCAATTATTCATACCATATTTACCTGAAAGGTATCACCGAGCCTTTAATAATGAGCCGCCGATACGCAAATAAAATAAAGAAAAAATTTCTGTAGAAGGAAATACTTTTACACATTAGTTCTGACCATTGATTTTACTAACCAAAACCTTTCGCCTTACTGATATTTAATACGCTGTTTCAAGACGATAGAAATAAATCCCGACCCGACAAGTCAGACATTTTAATAAGTGTTTTTTGGGGGAGGTGGTCAATAAATTTAAAAACCCCCGATGAATTTTATTTTATAAAAAGCATCTTTTTTGTCTCCGTGTAACTACCGGTTGTCATCTTGTAAAAATAGATGCCGCTGTTGAGACCGGAGCCGTCGAACGTAACTTCATACGTGCCGGGCTGCAGTTTTTCGTTCACGAGTGTCTGCACTTCGCGGCCCATTACATCATAAACTTTCAACAGCACCATGTTATTCCCGAATGTTTTTATCGGGAATCCACTTGGAACATCAAAACGAATCTTTGTTGTTGGATTAAACGGGTTGGGATAGTTTTGAATCAAATTAAAACTTCTTGGGAGATGTTCAGAAACTTTTTTAATATCTACAAATCCACTATTTATTGT
>JBHELA010000351.1:0-4170 GCA_041859005.1 Ignavibacteria bacterium | reverse complement strand
AGCAACGCAGAGTTTAGTGTCGTCGGCAATGCTTATGTAATCGAAGAAATCGCCTCCTACAATTTTATCAGGAATAGAAACGCCGTACATTTCGTAATTTCCGAATTCATAGCTATGCTCGGGAAGAATGCTTCTTTGAATTTCGCTGGCTTTAGTAAGTTCAGTGAAATTATCTTTAGCTCTCGACTCGATTCGTTTTGTACGAATAATAGAGTTAATAGTAACGCTTATAATGTTAAGTGTGTAAAGAAATTCATCGTTGATAATGTTACCGTTGAAAGCGAGTAGAAACTGGTAAAGAAAAATAAGTTTACCTTTGAAAGTAATTTTATATCTTTCTCCAATTCCCGTAGCGGAATAGTTTATAATGCCTCTTTTTTTAAGGTAAACATTTGTTTCCTGAGTAGTAACGGTTCTTTTTCTTGAAATTTCATGGAGAATGTGGAGTTCCTCGAGACCGAGAACAAATCCTTTATCAATCTTTTTGACGTCACCGTACTGAGCGAGCAGTGTATAAGCTTTTTTGTTATTATTAAGTTTCCAGATTCTTCCGCCGCTGATACCGATATCTTCATTTCCAATAATCTGATGCAAAACGTACTGAAGGAGGTCTTCGGTTTTTTTGAAATTTGGAGCTTCGGTAATAAACTTTTCAATCGTTCGGGATAATTTTCTTTGTTCCATATTTTTCTTTATTATAAAATTTTAATTCAAGACTGTAGAGCTCCATGTGAATTTTTGATAGCGCAGCACCTGTACAAAAAATCAAAGATAAGAGATAAATCCAAAGCATAAAAACTACGATAGCTGCGTATGCTCCATAAACAGCAGTATAATTCGAAAGATGAAGAATATAGTAAGCAAAACCGTATTTCAGAAGTTCGTAAAGAGCGGCAGAGATTAAAGTCCCAAAAAGAAGTGATCTTGTCGGAATCTTATAATGTGGGACAAATCTATAAAGGAAGAAAAACATAACATAAGAAATAAAGAATGGAAGAAGAAAAAGGATAAAAATACTTGAGCTTATGACAGAAGAAACGGATGTAAAAATGAAATTAATAAAATCATTATCAATCTGCTGAACTGATGTAACAATTGTAGTAAAAGAGAACAAGACAATAATGATAAGAAGCAGTACAAAATCGCGAAGCTTACCTTTTAAGAAAGTAACGGATTCCTTAACGTCGAAGATTCTATTGAGAGCATCACGCATATAGCTGAACATGCTGCTCATAGCCCAGAATACGCCGAGAAGACCAATCAAAGTAGTAATCCATGCATTTTTAGAAAGTTCAAATGCTTTGCTTGAAATCGCTTCAATAACTTTATCTTTCATATCAAAATTGACTGGCAGAGTCTGATTGATGTATTCATTAATTTTCTGAACGGCATTAACCTTATCGAAATAGAACCCGAGAATTCCAAGAAATATCAGAAGAGTAGGGATAATGACCCACAGAATACTAAAAGAGACGCCTGAAGATAAGAACCAAATCTGGTCTGTATCATACTTCTGGTAAAGTCTTTTTAAGTAGAAAAATATATTATTTAATCTTTTCTTCAAAATGTTATTTCAGTTTACCGGTTACTTTTTCAATTTGTTCTATGAAATCAGAATAATATAATATTTTAAAAGCACTTTCAATCAAATCTTTCATGTATAAATCTTTTGTTACAAACTTTATCTTATTCCTGAACAACTCCATTGCTTTATTAACTCCTATACCCGGGATGAGAGGTTTGAGAAAATCCAGAGCCTGAGTACCGCAGAGGATTTCGATAGCAATAATATTCTTAACATTATTAATAACTTCGTAACACTTTCTTGCAGCGATAGAGCCCATTGAGTTATGGTCTTCCTGATTTGCGCTTGTCGGGATAGAATCAACTGAAGCAGGATGCGCAAGGACTTTATTCTCGCTTACGAGCGATGCGGCAGTGTACTGAGCAATCATGAATCCTGAGTTTATGCCTCCTTCTTTAATAAGAAATCTTGGAAGACCGCTAAGGCTTCCGTCAACAAGACGTGCAGTTCTTCTTTCGGAAATACTACCGAGTTCCGCAACGGCAATCTTCAGAAAATCGGAAGCAAGAGCGAGAGGTTCTCCGTGGAAATTACCACCTTCGAGATGTTCTTTATCTTTTACAAAGATTAAAGGATTATCGGTAACGGAATTAATTTCTGTATTAAGGATATTCATGCAATAATTAATCGCATCTTTTACCGCACCGTGAACCTGAGGAATACATCTAATAGAATATGCATCCTGAACTCTCGGGCAGTCTTCGTGCGATTTAATAATACCGCTATTCTTTAGGAGTTTTCTAAGGTTTTCAGCGGAAGCAATCTGTCCTTTATGAGGACGTATATTCTGAATACGGGGGTCGTAAGCAGTGTCTGTGCTCTTAGTTGCCTCAACAGTGACAGCTCCTGCAATATCTGCAAGCTTAGAAAGTCTTAATGCTTCGTAAAGAGAAAGACACAGATAGCCGCTCATCATTTGTGTACCGTTGATTAGAGCAAGTCCTTCTTTTGAAGAGAGGATGAATGGTTTAAGACCGGCTTTTTTAAGAGCATCTTTGCTTTTAAGTACTTTGCCTTTGTATTTTGTTAAACCCTCACCGAGAAAAGCAGAAGCAAGATGTGCAAGCGGTGCAAGGTCGCCTGAGCAACCGACAGAACCCTGCTGAGGGATAACAGGAATAAGTCCTGCATTAAAGAACTTTAAAAGAAACTCTATCAATTCAAACCTAACCCCTGAATGACCCTGAATAAGAGAATTGATACGAAACAGAATCATAAGACGAACTACATCATCTTCAACAGGGGAGCCGACACCCGAAGAATGAGACAGGATAAGGTTTCTCTGAAGCGCTTCGGTACGGTCTTTAGAAATAACAACATCTTTGAATTCGCCAAAGCCTGTATTAATACCGTATATAACTTCTTCTTTAGCTATCCAGCTTTCAACGAGTTTTCTTGAATTCCTGATATTTTTCTCTGCGGATTTAGAAACAGTAAGAGTACAATTACCTTTTATGATATTTACAGAATTAAGTAAATCGAGATTCTTACCGTTTAAAACAAATTTATTCATCAGATCATTTTTTTGAAATAAAAAATCCGGATTTATAGTAAATATAAACCCGGATTCAGAAAAATTTAAATAATTATTTAACGAGCATTAGTTTCTTTGTATCAGAATAGTTTGCGTCTCCTGAAACATTCAGTTTGTAGAAATAAACGCCGCTGTTAAGTTCGCTGTAGTTTGCATTAACTTCATACTTACCTGCATTCATACTTTCGCTGATAAGACTTTTAACTTCTCTACCGTTTACGTCATAGACTTTCAAAGTAACGAATCCTGTTTTAGGAATGCTGAAATTGATAGTCGTTGAAGGATTGAACGGGTTTGGATAGTTCTGAGAAAGACTAAAACTTTCTGCGACAGTAGATACCGGATTTATTACAGAGCCTGTAAACGGCCATGCAACATTTGCCCAGATACCGTCTATATTAAGAGTCGGAGAAATAGAAAAGGTACCTTGCCTTAGTGCAATTCTACCGAGTCCTGTTGCATCTGTTTGAGTAGAAGTCATAGGACCAGCATAAGGAGTAACCGGTTCTACGGCGGGAACGTTAGGAGATGAAAACACGAATAAACTTACTGCATCATCTGTAGTTGTACCTGAATTAAAAGTATATTTAACTACCAACAAATAAGTCGTTCCATAAGACAATCCTCCAAGAGTTCCCCAAGCAGCAGGAATAGAGGCACTAACAGAAGACTTACTAATGCCAAAGTTGAGACCACCTATAGTATCTCTCACAAATAAACGTGCATAATAGTTAGTAGTAGAACTTTGCGGCAACAAAGCAGTAAAATAATCACCTGTACCAGCTGCAGAGTCAACCTTAACCATATAAGACATATAAATAGAGCCGCTGGTAATATCACTACCAGTGAAATTTTTATAATTATCCAAACTGCTTCTATATAACCTTGCAGAGTTTCCAATTCCTGATAATGAATAATTAGTGTAAGTCAATCCAGGTGTAACAACAAGAATATTATTAGATGTACCGCTAAAAGCTGTCCATCCATGCGCTCCTATTGAATCTCCGGCAGGATAGTCGAAATTTTCAGTAAACACTTGAGAATTTACTGA
>JBHELA010000394.1:0-4190 GCA_041859005.1 Ignavibacteria bacterium | reverse complement strand
TGAGCAAATGACCCCGAACTGATAATCAAAGTTAGAATTAACACTGCTAAAATTGTCTTCTTTTTCATTTTGATTTTCCTTTATAAATATTTTATTATAATTATTTAATTAAAATCATTCTCTTCGTTTCCATGAAATTTCCTGAATTGAGACGATAAAAATATATCCCTGAATTTAAGTTTTGTCCGTTGAATTCAATCGAGTAATTTCCCGCTGATTTATACTCGTTATTCACAAGTTTCGTTATTTCTCTTCCCAGCATATTGTAAACAATTAAGTTAACCGATGATGCTTTAGGCAATGAAAAGTCTATTCTTGTTACAGGATTGAATGGATTTGGATAATTCTGGTTCAACACGATATTCTTTGGTGTTTCATTTCCTGTATTTGTTATACCAACAAACCCGTTCATGCTTGTATATAGTAATGCTCCTGAACCTGTAGAACCAACTTCGCCTACTACAACACCGACAGATGACTCCCTTAAAGCAACGCCGTATAAGTGCCTGTTATCACCTGTAAGCTGATCAACGAATAAGATACCGGAATTGTTGGACGTCATTATTTTTCCGTTATCTCCGCAAAGTGTTACTATATTGCCATAAGCATCAATAGATCGCAGATGTTCGCTTGTCAGACTTTGAACGTTCAAACTCCAGTTCTTGCCCCAGTTCGTTGAACGCAGTATTGTACCGTTGTTTCCGCATATAATTGCTTCGTAATCGCTCAAAAATACCACATCATTTAAATAATCAAACCTGTTTGTGTTTCTCGATATCCATGTTTGCCCATGATTTGTAGTATTCCAGACTCTACCGTCGGTACCGCAAATAATCCCTCTTCCGTCAACTGTATAGTTTGGAGAAAAATCTAATGTATGCATCGTAAAAGGTATGTCAAATCTGCGGCTAAAGGATAAACCTCCGTTTAGAGTTTCAAAGTATGTACCTGCATATCCAACAAAAACAGCGTATCCTGGTACACCTAAGGGTATTCCTATACCCCGTATTGTATTATTGGGATCGTCAAAAGGTCTTACTAAATTCCACGTATCTCCGTTATCAGTAGATTTAATTATAACTCCTCCCATACCAGCAGCCCAAACAACTCCGGGTGAATTCGGATCAAACTTAACATCATTCATCCATATGTTTATGTTTGAATAAGTTAGCATCCATTCTTCCCCTGCGTCAGTAGTCTTTATTACTGTGCCACCCTGACCAACGGCTACCCCGATACTCGAATTAATTTCAGAAAAATCCACCGCAAATAATGAATACGGTACACCCGTATTGTACAAATTCCAGGGTGATGGGTCTCCCCATCCCTTGTTACTTACTAATGCGATAAGAATTATCGCTATTAAAATTATATTCTTCATAATTTTATTCTTTTATAAAATTCAATAAATTTATTTCATTTCATGTTTACTCGTTTCGTAACTGTCAGTGGAGTTATGATATATAGTGAATCTCCAGTTATACTTCTTATTTTCGGTAATTCTGTATTTAATATCATGTCTTTATAAATATGTAATTTAAAAACATCATCACAGAAATAATGCTTTGCACCTGCTCTATTTGTTGCGTGCGAAATATTCTGCATTCCCGGTCTTGGAAACATTAAAAAAAGCTGTATTCCGATAAGGAAAAGAAATCTGATTTTCATGTATAATATTTTCTGGTTTTCATTTAAATATTCAATCTTTCATATAACTTATACCAATTATCATGCCAGTAAAAAGATGCATATTTTAATCGTTTAAGAGGTATTATATTTTAGTATGATAGTTTACAAACTCCATTATTAGTTTGCGTACTGTGGAATAATAAAGAATTGTTTGTGGACAAATAGTATCAGATTAAAATAAAAACGACCTTAATATAAGGTCGTTTTCTCATAATAGAAACTAATATATTATTAAACCATCATTTTAGTAGAACCATACGTTTCGTCTGGGAATATTTTTCAGTCTGAATTGTATAGAAATATATTCCGCTTGCCAGACTGCCTGCATTAAAAGAAGTCTGATGTGTTCCAACATCAAGTCTTTCATTATTAATAATCGTTTTTACAAGTTGTCCCAGAATATTGAACACCTTTACCGTTACAAACGATCTTTCCGGAAGTTTAAACCTGATATTCGTTACAGGGTTAAACGGATTCGGATAGTTCTGCATGAGATCATATTTATCAGGCACTTCAGTTGATATACTTATTACAGGTACCGTTGGTGCTGTGGTTGTAAATTCATAGAACAAAGGAACAGTACCATTATAATATGGTCTGGTTGCATTGTAAGGAAACATAGAGAACTCCTCACCCGGCTGTCCTGCACCACCCGGGCTTACAAGCCTTGGAGACCAGACAAACATAATATCAAATTGAGTCTGATTTAATAATAAGTTTTTATCCTTATATGGAGTTGTTATATTTGTATCGTAAGTAGTTCCGAATGTGTAAAGCAGAAGTTTTCCGCCCAATGAATCAGTAGTCGGATTCCAGTTGTTAGCAAAGGGATTGACATCTGATGATTCAAGGAAACCGCAATTTACCTGGCGTCTCAGAACTGTATATGAAGGAATTGCAGGGTTATCTACTACTATTGAATCAACAAACACTTTAAATGGAACAGGTTTAATGCCTTTGTAGATGAAGAAATTGTCACTTGTCTTAGAAGTATCTTGATAATAATAAGCATATTGTCCCTGTCCTTGAGCAGCCCATTGTATCGTAACCTTCCTTAACTTATCAACAGTTAATGCCGACCTTAAATTTGTAAATGTACCTGACATCGGGTAAGAAATTGACTGTGATTCCGACTGCCACGGTCTTGATTCATCTCGTTTATATTTGCTGCCGGTAAGAAATTGATTACCCTGATTTGACCAAACCCAGCCTCTGTGACGTGTTTGAATAGAATCGGGAGTAAATATTATAGACGGATCTTTTATCAAACCAGCATTTCCAACATAATTAGGAGGTGTTCCGCTAAATCTTATTTTATCTACTTTAAGAAAAATGCCGTCAAATATTCTTGAGTCTTCATGCGTTAATGTTTTAAATGGTGTTGGCTTTAATCCAGTTCTTAGTGTCGAATAAGTGCTTCCGTTATTAACTGATTTCTGTATACTGTATGTAGTATCTCCGGCAAATAGTATCCTGTATTTTGCATTTTGTAATAATTGCTGACCTACAACAACAGGAGTAAGTCCAAGGTCAATCAGATTATTTGGAAGTGTGTCTCCGTTATAATAAGTGAAATTTAAGTTACTTGAATAAGGCTGAGGTGATGTGTTGAATACTGTGTTGCCTAATGTATTCCTGATAACTTTAAAACCTTTTCTTATCTTTGTTGAAGTACTTACTGAATATGCATTTACAATAAATTTATATTCTTGCCCGTATTGTATTGCAGAAACCCCTCCGTAATTTCCCGGAAACTGTGTGCTGTTAATTTTAATTAATCTGCTTAACCCGCTGTTAGGGAAGTTTGGCGGCGGACTAATTCCGTAAGGCGGAACAATTGGAAGTGGTGCATATATTTCCTGATTGTTAATATATCCTATAGGTAATGTATCAATAACAAGTCCTATGTTATTTCTTAAATCATAAATCCCTATAAGTTTTATCTTAGTCGGATCTATAGTAAGAGGTCTGCTGAAATCAGGAAAGTTTCCGTTCGGCAGGTTTTTGTCTACTTCATAAATTTCATAACCTTCAAACTTGTATATATTTGAGTCTGACCTCTGGTAAAATATTGTGTCCCAGTAATAATAAGATTCAGGAGCATCATTCCAGAAGATATTCAGAGAACATTGTGTAGAGTTTATTGGAGTTATGCTCTGCGAAACTACTGGTATTGCCGGCTGCGGAGTTACATTAAAGTTATTATCGTATATTATCTGAGCAGTCTGGCTTAATCTTTTCAGAAGTGTTACTGAATGCTTATTGTTGGCACCTCTCTGAACAAACTGCGCAACAACTATTTTCTGTGTGTCTCCCGGGTTTACTGCAAAATTCAACCCTCCCGAATTGAATATAAATCTTCTGTCTCCCGAAGGATTTACATTCAATATTGTACCTGTAGTATCTCCGTTACAGTTTTGCATTGAGCCCTTATATTCAGTCCATCCGGCATTTGTTTCGGGATCACCAGGGTAAACATACTTTGTTCTTCTTGGCGGAAA
>JBHELA010000257.1:0-5387 GCA_041859005.1 Ignavibacteria bacterium | reverse complement strand
CTGTCTTCCCTTTTTCCCTACCTTCCCTTTTTTCCTGCCTTTCCTTTTTCTGTCATTCCATCACGTTCTTAGATGCCTGCCTGCCGCAGGCAGGGAATCCAGCGCCTTTATACTTAAATCCTCATCCCTCTGTGGACGCTTGCATGTCCGACTGAGGAAGCAGTGCAGAAGGTCGTAGATGCGACGTGGCGTATTTCCTCCCCGTAATGATTTTGGGCGGGGATCTCCGCTCTTAGTGTAACTCAAGTCCACGATCCCGGTTTGTTGAAAACCCGCCGTCTTGTTGGGAGGGTCGGGACTTCCAGCTTATGAAAAAGTCTCTTAGAATTTCCTCCCAAAATCAATTTGACCATACCTTCGCAAGCAAGATGCTTGCGTTACACTAAGAATATAATCCCGAAGGGATTAAATGTGAATAACCCCCGGCGTAGCCGGGGGTACCACCACAAAAACTCCAACCCTGCAGGGGTTGAACAGGAACCCCAATAAATCATACCATTCAGCCTTTCATTTCACAAACAATCTTAGTTAATCGTATATCAATAAATTTCAATTTGAATATACCCCATCGAGCCTTCATCGAGCCTACTTCGAGCCTTCATCGAGACTCCATCGACAACCAATCGAGAATCAATCGAGAATCAATAGACAAACAATCGAAAATCGCATTACCCCAAAAACCTCAGCACCATAATTCCTCCTTATACTATACATAAAAGTTTCACATATTCAACTGAAATTGAAACATCCCGCATACATAAACAACTGATATTACATTGTGTTATAAAAATCTCTGCGGGTAAATAAGTTTCAAACAATGAAATAAAAATGGAGATTTAGTATGTCTTATAACTCATAATTCACTCTTTTAATCAGAATTGTAGTCTATGTGAATTTACTATCGCATCGCAAATCTACATAAATCTATTTTGCATTCAAGATGTGTATTATGTCCTCATTTCACCAGCATCATCCTCTTCGTTTCACTAAACCCATCCGTCACCATCCTGTAAAAATACACCCCGCTATTCAATCCGCTCCCATCAAAACTCACCTCATACGTTCCTGCCTGCATCCTCTCATTCACCAGCGTCTGCACCTCTCTCCCCTGCACATCATAAACCTTAATCACAACATCACTGATTACTGGTAACTGATAACTGATCACTGTTGAAGGATTAAACGGATTTGGATAATTTTGTGATAACGAAAATGACGAAGGGATTTCTCCCAAAACTCTTACAACATTCATTGCGCAAGATGTGAATGTTGTTCCGTAAATTCCGCTTTCTGAAGGACTCAAATTTTTCCCGAAAACTATCCAATACCTGAAACAGCCAGTATTAGGGACAGCCTGTGCGGTGCTGAAACCTGTCCTTGATTTATAGTTCGTGTCGTTTGAAATCAATGCCGTCACTGAATCTCCCCAAAATCCGCCCATCTTTACTTTTACATATAAAGAGTTGTTTTGTTTTGAAATAAAAGCAAAAACTCCGTTTGTAATGTTCTTGCCAAGTATGAAACCACTGCCTGAATATCCCCACATATCAAAATACTGCGATGTTAAGACATCATGAGATACACTACTCTGACCATTGAACTTAATTTCTGTCCCGAATACATTTCTCTTGCCGTTTTTATAGGATTCGTATAAAAACAAATAAGGTAAAAACATCGGTGCCATCCCTGCATTATAATTCATACCTGAATACCGGACAGTATCAATCATAAAATTGAGGGGAGCAGGCAAAGATGATTTCAAACAATAAATAGAGTTTTGACTCGACGAAAATTCTCTTTCGTAAGTTATAAACATTGTCGGCGAACTGCCCTGTGAAATAACAACGTAAGGATTTCTGCAAATCTCATAAATTCCCGAAGTTAAATTCGTATCGAGTACAACATTCTGATTATCAATATTTATTAATTTCAGTTTTACATCATTTACTGATTGATAAACAACCGCATAAATGTTTTCATTAAACATGGCAGCCTTAGGATTGGCTTGCTCTCCGGCGGAATTATCAATTGAAAATTCAGAAAGCCATCCCTGGTTTTGCTTATAAATACGGGCATAGATATCCTTATTACCGTTTTTATCCGTTTCCCAGACAGCAAAAGCAGTGGAAATTTCCGAAACCGGATAACTCTGGAAATAGTAACTAATTGAGGGATTTAAATTTGCGAAAACATTATTCGTCAAATAATACCCGCTGTCAAGAGCACCATCAGTATTGATTTTCGAAACCAGAATATTTGATGCATTTCCGTTCACCCTTTCATATATCAGAAATTCGAACGGAATATTTGACATATTATAACCGTCATCCCTTACCCTGAATGAAGAATTTCTATCATTTCCAAAGGAAAGTTTCTTGAGGTTTTGTAAAAACTGAGAATACGAGATATTTATATTCAATAAAAATAAATTTATGAATATAATATAGAAAACTATTTTCCCCGTCTTTTTCATAAATATTTTAATTCTTATTTAATTAGCATCATCCTCTTCGTTTCACTAAAATCCCCCGCATGCATCCTGTAAAAATACACCCCGCTTGGATACGCACTCGCATCCCATTCCGTTTGATAACTGCCCGCCTGAAGCCTCTCGTTCACAAGCGTCTGTACTTCTCTTCCATTAATATCAAATATTTTTATCGAGACATTGCTGTTACCTGTCACCTGAAAACTAATAACTGTGTTAGGATTAAACGGATTTGGATAGTTCTGTTCAAGAGAGTAACCGTAAAATGAAACTGCATTAGTATTTATATATTTCATTATTTCTGATATCGGTCTTCTCCATATTCCCCGACCGCCCACTCCGGCAAATAAATAATTATTATTTGTTCCAAAGGAAAATATTGTTGAATTGAAATAAAACCCCTGGTTATTTGAGATCCATGTTTGACAATTATTTGTTGATAAATATATACCATCATAAACCCCTGCAAAAATATAATTGCCAACGACATAAAGAGAATATATATCCAAATTATTTAATGATGTTTGTATCCATGAAGTTCCATTATTTGTAGAGTGAAAAACTCCGTAATAGCGTGTTCCTGCATATATCTGTGAATTATTGACCGCAAGAGTAGTAATACTTTTATTTAGCTGGGATGGTGTCCATGAAGTTCCTCCGTCAGACGATATAAATAATCCGTTTGATGTTCCTGCATATACAAATGTATCATTTACGGCAAGAGCGGAAATTTTTCCATTGGAAATATTAATGTAATGCCAATTCATACCATCATTTGAAGATCGGAATAATCCCCCCTCTGTGCCTGTAAATACATAAGATTTGAAAACTGCTGATGAGTGAACAGAACTATATGTTAATCCATTATTTATTGCATTCCAGTTATATCCGTTATCAGTACTCATATACATTCCAGAAAAATATCCACCCGCAAATATTTTTGTTCCTTTTACTGAAAATGTTCGTATATCGGGACCGGATAAATTGGTGACTGACCAGTTTATTCCGTTATCTGTTGAGCGATAAATCCCATTAAAAGTTCCGGCCAATATGTCTGAACCCCGTGATATCATTGCCATACTCGATTGACCCGACATTTCATGGTT
Organism: Ignavibacteria bacterium; assembly: GCA_041859005.1. GTDB lineage: Bacteria > Bacteroidota > Ignavibacteria > Tepidaquicellales > Tepidaquicellaceae > CAIKZJ01. The sequence continues at coordinate 1,793 of JBHELA010000257.1, read as the reverse complement.
TAATAAATTCCAATTCAATCCGTTGTTAATCGAACGAAAGATGTTTCCGTATAATGTCCCGCAAAAGAAATTTGAGTCATTGATTTCAAAAGCGTATGAATATAAATTACTCAGCCCATTATTAACCGGTGTCCAATTACTTCCATAATTACTTGAAACAAGCACACCATAAGCCCAAACAGCGGCATAAATATTGGAACCTTTAAATTTTAAAGAATTAATTTCTTCGAAGTATAAACTTGATGGCATCCATGAATTACCACCGTTAGTTGAATAAAATAACCCTGCATAATATGTTCCAACTACCATATTTTGTCCATTACTGGCAAAAGAAATATAAGCATGGGGATTTAAAGATTGAGTAAGTAACGTCCAACTCACACCTGCATTTGTCGATCGATAAACATCATTTGCACACACATATATATCATTCCCTTCAACAACGAGTTTATTAATCCCAAGACTATCAAAACCGCTTTTTATCCAGTTATTTCCGTTATTTGATGAAGAATATAATCCTTCTGAAGTTGCTGCAAAATATTTATTACCCACTATTTTTATTGAATGCACACGAAGAATTGACAAATCTGTTGTAGTCCAGTTCATTCCATAGTTCGATGATCGATATACTCCATTATATGTTCCGGCACAAATATTATTTCCACTAACCGCAATTGATGTTATACGAGAAAAGTTTAATCCAACATTAATCGATTTCCAACTGACACCGTAATCTGTAGTAAGAAAAATTCCATAATCTATACTTACTACAAAAAGGTCATTTCCCTGAATTGCAATATCAGATATCATTTCCCCTGAGGGTCCATCAAAATTTACCCATTGGCTTTGGCAATGCCGGATAAATGTGAAATTAAAAAATAAAATAGTAGTAATAAAAAGTGATTTGTAAATTATATTTCTCATTATATTCTAAATAATTTATTTAATTAACATCATCCGCTTCGTTTCTCCAAAATCCCCCGACTGCATCCTGTAAAAATAAACCCCGCTCGGAAAAGCTCCCGCATCCCATTCAGTTTGATAACTGCCTGCCTGCAGTGTTTCATTCACAATCACAGCTATCTCCTTACCAGTTACATCAAAAACTGTAATCCTCACACCCGAACTCTTTGGCAAATCAAACTTAATCTTCGTCATCGGATTAAACGGATTCGGATAATTATTAAACATCTTGTATTCTTTTGGTATTTCACCGTTTGATAATAATATAGAACTATGGGTTACAGTGAAATTCCATATAAACGACCATGGTCCTGTACCGGCTTGGTTTGAAGCATTAACCCGCCAATAATATTTTTGATTTAATGTAAGTATATTTGATCTTAGTTGCAGTTTTGACTGTGTTATACCGGTCGTATCAAATACTAAGGCAGAAAAAATCGAATCAGCCGATATCTGTAATCTGAACGAATTTGCAGAATTCAAACTGTCCCAGTCAAATAGTGGTGTTGGTGGCTGGTTAGTTGAATTATTTTGCGGAGACAGTTGAATAGGTTGAGAAGGAATTGATACTAATCTGAATGACCAGATGTATGACCAGGCACCTGCTCCTGCTCCATTCTCACCCCTGACTCTCCAGTAATAAAGTGTGTTTCCGGAAAAAGTACCGTTAGGAATCTGATAACTTGAAATACTTATACCGCTTTGATTCACAACAAAAGACGAAAAACTATTGCTTAAAGAAACCTGAACGGTATATGAAACAGCACCTGATAAATCATCCCAGTCAAGAAGCGGTATAAAAGATAAAATACTTGAACCGTTTACAGGAC
>JBHELA010000434.1:0-2596 GCA_041859005.1 Ignavibacteria bacterium | reverse complement strand
AATATCAATCCGAACACTGAATAAGTTATAACCCTGCCAAAGTTATAAAGAATTCTTCCCGTAAAAAACTTTACGCTTTTAAACTGTCCCGTCGGCAATGCAAGAGCTATCGGACCGCACATCCCTATACAATGTAAACTTCCCAGCAGCCCTATCACAAACCCCGTAAATATTTCCATCTTTTAAATTATTTTCTTTTAAATTATTACCTGTTAAATTACTATCTTTTAAATTTTATATTTACAAATATACTTACATCATCCACAAACTAATATTGAAAATAATATCCCTAAAAAGCCGGAATCAATAATATATTCTCTTAATCCGCGTCCATCAGCCCAATCTGCGCTAATCCGCGTTCGATTATTTATAAAGGTATTCAGTTCTTATCAGTGAAAATCATAAACCATCAGTTCTTTCAGCGTGCGCTCTTCTTCAATCTTTAAAAGCAATAAAAATAATCTCTTAATCCGTGTCCATCCGTTTAATCCGTGAAAATCCGTGTTCTATTATTCATCCGCGCTCTATCATTTTTCCAATGTCCCCCAATTTTCCATTTCATTTTCAGTTTACTTTTCTGATTTTTGCTGAATATTACCTCAACAACAAAAACAAAAATTATGAGCGACATAAAATCTTTTGTACCGTTTGTTTCAGCAGACACAAACATGAAAGAGTTTTCCGCCCGTGCTATTCTGCTCGGCGTATTCATGGCAATGCTTATGGGCGCAGCGAATGCATACCTCGGACTTAAAGCTGGCATGACCATCGCCGCAACTTACACAACCGCTGTACTATCAATGGCTGTTCTTCGTGCTCTTAAAGGAACCATCCTCGAAGAAAACACAGCCCGTACTGTCGGGTCAATCGGCGGAAATATAGCAGCAGGCGCTATATTTGTTCTTCCAGCATTCTTTATAGCAAACATCTGGAATCCTTTTTACTCTATCTCAAACTATCTTGTCTCGACAGTCATACTTATATTTGCAGGTATTCTCGGCATAATGTTCGTCACTCTCTTACGCCGCGTACTCGTTGAAGATAAAGACCTTCCTTTTCCCGAATCTATTGCAGCAGCTGAAATTCACAAATCAGGACAAAAAGGCTCGGGCGGCTCAAAGTTTCTTCTTTCGGGTATGGGAGTTGGTGCGCTTCTTACTGCACTCGTTGATTTTAAATTCATCGCTGGCACGTGGCAGAGTATTATATCATTCGGAAAAGGTGCTCTGCTTCTGCGTTCACCCGGTATGGCACCTGCTTACTTTGGCGTTGGGTATATTATCGGACCCCGTCTTGGTGCGATAAACTTCAGCGGAGGTGTTCTCGCATGGGGATTGCTTGCACCCGCAATAGCATATTTTATAAATTATAATAATCCCGGAGCAATTCCCGACTGGGGAGTTGAAATCACGCGCGTTTGGAAAGTATACGTCCGTTACATCGCCATTGGCGGCATGCTCGTTGGTGCTTTCTATACTCTTTATAAAATGCACAAGAGCTTGTTCGAAGGAATTTCCCGTTCATTTGCAAACCTTAGAAAAGCAGCATCAGGAGCCGGCGATGTTGCAAGAACCGACAGAGACCTGAACATGAAAATCGCACTTCCAATTCTCGGTGTAGTAGCTCTGGTAATGTTCTTTATTTTCAACTATTTCACAGGCTCCGTTTTTCCTGCGCTCGTTGCAACGATCGTAATGATTTTTCTCGGCTTTGTGTTTGCCGCTGTTTCTGGATACCTCGTCGGCATTATCGGTGTAAGCAATAACCCTACAAGCGGACTTACAGTCGCCGTACTTATAGTTGTTGCATTTCTCATGGTGGCACTTGGTATGTCTGGAAATGCAGGCGTTGCAGCAGTTCTCGGTGTTGCCGCATTCACGTGCGTTTCGGTTTCAGTTGCAGGTGAAATGATGCAGGATTTAAAAGCAGGACATATTCTCGGCTGCACTCCTTGGAAAATGCAGGTTGGTGATATCTTTGGCGTAACATCTTCAGCGCTTGTTATGTTTCTCGTTCTTTCTTTGCTCCATCTCGGCGACCTTAAACAGTCAACATCAGACGAAATTATAAAACTTCAGAATAAAGGAACAACAACAATTACATATAAAGGAAAGAATCCCGAACTAACAGGTAAATCATTCCAGCTCGAACAGCTTAAATCATTATCTCCCGAAGAACAAAACGATATTCTCGGAACCAATGCAGGCTTCGGCGGCGAAAAACTTCCCGCTCCTCAGGCATCGCTCATGGCTATCATGGCAAAAGGTATCGTTGAAGGAAAAACAGAGCTCATTCTTATTATCATCGGTATGTTCATGGGTATCGCGCTTATTCTCATGCAGGTGAAAAGCCCCATGCTCATAGCCGTTGGTATGTATTTACCTATTGATACATCATTTGCTATCTACATAGGCGGACTAATGAAGGGCATTATTGATAAAAAAGTTGAGAAGGGTAAATTTTCATCACAGCAAAAGGATAAAATAAACAACACAGGAATCCTTCTCTCCTCAGGACTTATAGCAGGCGAAGCTTTAATAGGTTTGCTCTTTGCCGGACTTGCATTTGCCGACATAAAACTCTTCCACATGTTTTC
>JBHELA010000369.1:0-3234 GCA_041859005.1 Ignavibacteria bacterium | reverse complement strand
AAGTGTATATAAACCAATCCAAGCTTATTTAATTCTGTCGTTAAATACTTATAAGTTTCTTCAATTTCTTCATATAATGGCATATCTGCATTTACTCCGTAAGGAGAAAGTCTTATCGCAGTTTTATCTTTGCCAATTGTTTGCACAGTTGCCTCTGCAGCTTCAAGTACGAATCTGCATCTGTTTTCTATACTTCCGCCGTATTCATCTTCTCGAATGTTAGTATGTGGATTTAAAAACTGTTCAAGTAAATATCCATTTGCACCGTGTAATTCAACACCGTCAAATCCCGCTTCAATAGAATTCTTTGCGGCTGTTATATATTCATTCTTTGTCATTTCTAATTCATCCTTTGAAAGAGCCGAGGGTTCTGTGTGGTCCTGCAAGCCTTGTGTATCCGTCCACATTTTTCCTCCTGCCTTAATTGCAGATGGTGCTAAAACTTTAGTTCCTTCAGGCATATTATCTAAGTGGCTTATTCTTCCCGTATGCATCAACTGTACAAATATTTTGCTGCCCTTATCATGAACAGCGTTGGTTACTTTTTTCCAGCCATCAACCTGTTCTTTGCTGTATATTCCAGGTATTCTTGGATATCCGAGTCCGTTGGGGGAAGGAGATGTACCTTCTGTTACAATAAGTCCTGCACCCGCTCTTTGTGAATAATATGTTGCAATTAGGTCGTTAGGCACATTACCGATAGCTCTCGACCTGGTCATCGGAGCCATTACTATGTGATTGCTCAGTTCAATCCCGCCAAGTTTATAGCTCTGAAATATTTTCTTATCTGTGTTCATTTGTTATTTATGTTTAATTATTATTCTGTTAGTTGTAGTACAAAACGTATGTATGTACATATAAGTTCCTTATTATTGCATTCAATAAAACAATTAAAATAATTACATTCCACTTTATTCAATAATTTAAACTTATACAATAATGTCATACAAGGAATTATTAGCAGAACTGCAATATGAGTCTCAAGGCACAAGAAAACTTCTCGAAAGAATTCCCGAAGGTAAGCTTGGCTTTAAGCCTCACGATAAGTCTATGGAACTTAAAATGCTTGCCCTGCATGTTGCTATGATGCCGGATTTTGTCGAGCCCGTTTTAACATTAAATGAAATCGACTTTGCAAATATGGATTTTACTCCTCCCGAAGTAAAATCAACTGCCGACATTCTTAAAATATTTGATGATTCCCTTAAAAAGGCTCTTGCTTTACTTGAAAAAGAAGATGATAAAACACTGATGGATAAATGGACAGCAAAAATGAATGGCGAAGTTGTTTTCGAATTGTCTAAAATATCTTCTCTGAGGAATATGACCTTCAATCACCTCTACCATCACCGCGGTCAGTTGACAGTCTATCTCAGATTACTCAATGTTCCTTTGCCCGGAATCTACGGTCCATCTGCAGACGAACAGTTTTAGATGATTACAAAGGTTATTGGAATTGACCTTGCCGGCAGCCCCAAAAGGGATACCGGCATTTGTCTTATGCATAATAAAAGAATTGTGAAGTATGCAACTCTTCATGATAATTCTGAAATTATTTCTTTTGTTAAAAATGCCAAACCCGAAATAATTGGTATTGATGCCCCGCTTTCTCTTCCTCCCGGCAGAAAGACTCTCGATGATAATAACGGCGTACATCTAAGAGAGTGTGATAAAGAGCTTACTAAACTCAAGATAAAATTTTTCCCCATTACCCTCGGTCCCATGCGTATGCTCACACTCCGCGGTCTTGAACTGAAGAAGAAGTTTAAGCGCCTTGGTTTTTATTCTTATGAAATGTTTCCCGGTGCAACCCAGGATGTTCTTGGGATTCCGCGGAAGCAGCATTCAATGAAAGGACTGTATAAGGGTCTTGAAAACCTTGGAATAAAAGGGCTTAAGAAAGATATGAATAACGATGAACTCGATGCCGTAACATGCGCCTATACTGCTTATCTTTATCAAAAGGGTAAAGCAGAAATTCTCGGCTCATTAAAAAAGGGCGCCATTATAATCCCTAAAGCGCCCACTCGATAAAAATATTTATTTAATCTAACTATTCTCTACAAATAAATCTACAAATTCAAACTTTTTTCCGTCAAAAAGTCCCTTGTCTCCAAGTTTTAACGCAGGTATTACAAGCAGTGCCATAAAAGACAATGTCATATAAGGCGAATGCAGATGACATCCTATTAATTTCGGAAGCTTGTTAAGTTTATCATATTTCTGTGCAACAACCCACCCGTCTTCATTCGACATTATTCCGGCAACTGGCAGTGGAAGCACCTCAACTTTACCGTCAACCATAATCGCCACTCCGCCTTTGTGCTTTATAACTTCGTTCACAACCGCAACAAGAGAATTGTCGTCAACCCCCACAGCTATTATGTTATGCGAGTCATGCCCTACGCATGAAGCAATAGCACCACTCTTTAACCCAAAGTTCTTAATGAAACTTTCCGCAGGCTGAGATTCTCTGTATCGGTCAACAACTGTAATCTTCAGTATGTCATTCTCTACATCAGAAACCACAAATCCGTCCTCAACCTTTGCCTCAAGATGCAGTTCATTCGTAATGAGTTGCCCCTCTATCGCTTCAATAACTCTTATCATACCGCCTTTGTGCTTAATGGCAAAATCTTCAGGCTTCTTCGGAGCAATATTAAAGTTGTTTACTGCCTTTGCCTCTACAGAGTCAATCAGCGTCTTTCCGTTCTCTGCAACCTTTATTCCGTTTATGTAAGTGGCCAGATTTCCAAATTCCTTCAGATTGTTTACCACAATAAAATCAGCCGGGTCACCGACGTTCAGCGTACCGACATCAAGTCCGTAATGTTCAATCGGATTAATGCATGTTATATGCAGTACATCATAAAGGTCATAGCCTAGTGCTACCGCTTTCTTTACAACTTCGTTTATATGTCCTTCAACAAAATCGTCAGGATGCTTGTCGTCGCTGCATAGCATCACCATATCTTTGTGTTCTTTTATCAAAGGATGAAGCTCGTTGAAATTCTTAGCCGCAGAACCCTCTCTTATAAGTATCTTCATGCCGTATGTTATTTTTTCTCTTGCTTCATCTATAGAAAAACATTCATGGTCCGTCGAAATACCTGCACTTATGTATTTCCTCGCCTGCTCGCCTCTCAGCCCGGGAGCGTGCCCGTCAATCGGTTTTCCGTATTTCTTCGCAATGCTGAGTTTCTCCATTACTTCAGGTGAATCAAAAAGAACTCC
>JBHELA010000009.1:0-10197 GCA_041859005.1 Ignavibacteria bacterium | reverse complement strand
CGCTCATCCGGGAAGTTACTTCAGGGAAAGCGCCCTTGTTGATTTGAGAAGAGCGGGTATCGACGGCGTGGAAATTTACCACCCTTCACATAACGATAATCATGTGAAGAAATACTCAAAGTTTGCAAAAGATAACAACCTCCTGAAAGTCGGCGGTTCCGACTTCCACGGATATGGGGAAAACGATTACAACAACATCGGTAGGTATTTCATCGGCGAGGATGAAGTTAATGCATTAAAAGAAAAACATAAAAGTTTAAAGAATACAAAATCATGAAAACACTAAAGGGCGAAGTAAAAGGCAAAGGATTAAAAATAGCAGTACTCTCAAGCCGTTTCAACGAAGAAATAACAGGCAACCTTATCGAAGGCGCCAAAAGACTCTTAATTGAAAAAGGAGTAAAAGAAAAAGATATATACCTTTACCTCGTTCCGGGCGCATTCGAAATTCCATCCGTCCTCGAAAAAATACTTAAGAAGAACAGCAAGCTAAAATACGACGGTGTCCTCACGGTCGGCTGCGTCATAAAAGGTGAGACAGCCCACTTTGAATACATATCAGGTGCAGTCTCAACCGGCATAAATCAAATCTCTTCAAAATACGGCGTCCCCGTAAGTTTCTGCGTCCTCACTACTTACAACGACGAGCAGGCAGAAGTCCGTTCCCGTTTAGATGTCTGCAATCACGAAACTAACAAAGGCTTCGAAGCCGCATCAGCCCTCCTCGAAATGATTGACCTTATGAAGAAAATATAATTCTTTTAAAAATAAAAACCTCATAGTGTTAGACTCTGTGTGAAAACCAAATAAAAGCCTGTCATCCCGCATGATCTTGGCGGGGATCTAATCATTATTTTTTACAGTACAGCTTTTTAGTCTTACTTCCCACCAAAACATCGTTATCTGATAGCCTACTTTGCAGTGAAAGTAAGGGTTCAATAAAATCCAATAATTCTATTAAAGTAAAACAAGCTTCCAGCTTGTTGCTTTGAACACGCAAGCAGGATGCTTACTCACTTTAGAAGCATCATCCGCAACGTCTCGCTAAATCCTTCCCTCAATGTTACCGATAATCGGCGGCGGCATTGGGGGTGGATTTAATTTACTATTTATAATGGAGATACCTACGAAGAAAGAAAAACTGAATAACTATGGTGTGCTATGAAAATTCGGAATTCAAAAAACATTATTATTACCTTTCGAGCCTGCTTTAAGTCTTAGTTATTTTTGTTTTCTTAAGGCAGACTTTTTATTTTCATTATAACCACGAGCAAGTATTCCTGTTTACATTTTATAAAAGAAAAAGTGTTTAATGAAAACGGAATGATGATGTTAAAGATGAGAAGCACAACAGAGCGCACGTGAGTGCACAGAGCTTTTTGAGGGTTAGAGATTCTGCCACTAAAAAACCAAAGAATGAGGAGCAGCTTCTGTAACAACATATTGTAAATTCCACTGTCTAAAATATCTACTTTGTTTGTTACAAAAAAACATATTAAATTACACTACTAATAAGTTAATAGGTGTAAGTACTTACATAAATTATATCATCTATGGAAATATTATTGCAGTATCACTTTTTAGTCTCCATATTCATTATCTCTGCTATCAGCATTGCAGTCTTTCTTATATCTCTTAAAATCATAAGAAGAAAGATACAACAGGATATACTGAAAGAAAATCACGAGGTTGCAGGTTTTATATATAATGCAGTCTGCATTATTTATGCAGTCCTCATTGCCTTTGTAGTATATGCATCATGGAACAGTCTTAAAGAGACTAACACAATCATCGAACAGGAATCGAATCACCTTATCGACCTTTATTACAGTGCCAAAGCATTTCCCGATTCTATACGTCTGGAAATCCGCACTACAATAAATGAATACGTGAATGTAGTTACAAAAGAGGAGTGGAAATCTATGGCAGACGGTAATAGAAATTACGAAGCTGCAAAGGTCTTTGGGAAATTAGCCGATATATATATATTATTCGATCAGTCACGAATGCCTAACAACAGCGCCCTTGCAGAAGCACTTAGAATTGTGAACGAACTTGGCGAGTACAGACGGCTGCGGCTGCTCAAAAGCAGAGAGCATATACCTGATATAATCTGGATGGTTCTGCTGATTGGTTCTGTTATATTAATAGTTTTCACTTTCTTTTTCGGAGCAAAGAATTTAAAGCATCAGTATTTTATGACTGCCATATTGATTTTCGTAAGTGTGCTAGTACTGTATCTGATATATGTCTTAGACCATCCGTTTGTTGGTCTTTACCGAATATCCACAGATACATTCGAACCATTAATAAGTTACATCAGAGATTTCAAAGGATGATTAAATATGGAAAATAGTAAAGGACTGGTTTCAAGACTAACCGTAAAAAGTGATAAAAGAATATTGCTTCCTGTTATGTCTTTCATAAAGCAGCTCGCAATCGATTTTGGCTTTGATGAATCCGAGGCCGATAAACTTATGCTCGTGACCAAAGAAGCCAGTATGAACGTAATTAAACACGCCTTCAACGGTTCGGGAGAAGAATTTTTCGATATTATAGTAGAGAAAGGTAACGGTAGCTTTATAATCGGCGTAGAAGATAAGGGGCTGCCTTTCGATTTTGATTCAGAAGAAAAAGGCAAACCAAAAGGTTTTGGTATAACGATTATGAAAGAATATACCGATGCAATCCGATTCGTTAATCTTGGTAATAACGGTAAACGCATTGAGCTAATAAAGAAACTTCCGATTAATTTTATCGAAAGCACAATGATAGAGGAACAATCCGGTACCGAAAATAATACACAGAAAGATGTATCCGAAATCCCCATAAACTTCCGTCTTATGAAATCAGATGAATATTTAAAACTTGAACGCCTGGTTTATAAAACTTACGGATACACATACCTGCACTTTGTCTATTTTCCAAATACATTAAAAGAAATGATTGAAGGCGGATTGCTCGATTCAACAATTGCAGAAACACAGGAAGGAGAAATAGCAGGACACATCGGCATTGAGAAGTCAGGCAAGGATTCCCGTGTCGCTGAAATCGGAATGCTGATGGTCGATCCTCTTTACAGGGACCGGAATCTTGGGAAACAACTAATAAATAATGCAATCTCTAACGCAAAAAAGCAGTCAATGCTTGGCTTATTTTCTGAAGCTGTAACAATCCATCCGTTCTCCCAGCGCGCTATGCTCGATACAGGTGCAAAAGATACAGGCATAATGCTTGGATATATAAGCAAAGAATTATCTTTTAAAAAAATAAAGGACGAGCTGCCTGCGCGTCAGTCTGCCGTATTGTTATACACAAAGATTAATCCTGAACCCGAGCGATCTGTGTGGTTGCCGCGAGAACACTCTGCTGTATTGAAAAAAATCTATGACTACGCAGGCATAAAGCGTAATTACAAAAAAACTTTACTTTCAGAACTAAAGTTTGATGAACAATCAGCAATTGATGTTACCATACAGCAGGATTTTAATATAGCACATATGGACGTAATAACTTTTGGAAATGATATCGAAAAAGCATTAAAAGTCCACTTGCGCGAATTGCTGATTCACAAGATTGATGTTATCTATCTAAATGTTCCTCTCTCCAACCCAGCAGCGGAGCACTTCAATCATGCGATAGAGTCATTAGGTTTTATTTTCTGCGGCATCATCCCTGAATACAGAGAAGGCGATATATTAAAATACCAATATCTGAACAACGTTGACTTAAACGTTGAAAGTACTGAGATAGTATCAGATATGGGAAAAGAGTTGTTTGATTATGTAATGAAATATTACAAATAAGTTTAGCAACAATAATTTTAAATAATCACTATGGACGTTCAATTACAAATGTTTGAATGCGTAATATCGTTTGCAATCTTAGTCAGCATCATCTTTTATCTGAAAACAAAATCATTCTTCGTAGAGGCAGAAGGAAAAAGCTTTTCTAAACTGCTTGTAGAAATCGTTCTTCCTGCGATGATATTTATGCAGCTTGCAACACATCAGATATCATCATCACAGTTCATACTGATACTCATAATGCTCTTATCGGGAATAATCACAATGGTATTATCCTATTTTGTCGCAAGGATGCTAACGTCCGACCGAGGTAAAATCGGAGCATTTATGATAGCTTCAAGCTTTGGCTCATCAGCACTTCTCGGCTATCCGTTAATACAGATGGTATTCCCGAACAATCCCGAAGCGATGACAGACGCAATTCTCATCAGCGAAATAGGAGTCGGGCTTCCGTTATTCATATTCTGTCCGCTCGTTGCGATGTGGTTTGGTAAGGAAAGGCAAAGCGACATAAAGTTTGTTCAGATATTACTCCCCTACCTGAAATCACCTGTATTCTTTGCACTCATACTCGGTTTGATATTTTCAATCTTCAAGATTAATCCAGGAACAGTTGTGATGAGCACAATGAAATCGCTCGCACAAACGCTCGGAAATGGAATCGGTCTGCTTTCCTGTGTAGTTCTCGGGATTTACTTAAAACCAAAATCATTTAAAGGAGTAATACTATTAATATTATTTTCTGCCATACTCGAAATGGGCTTCCAGCCGTTCATCACTTCGGTACAGGCATCACTGTTCGGAGTCAGCGATATTCACAAAAAAATCTTGATATTTATAAGTTCAATGCCAGCGGCAATACTCGGTCCTGTCTTTGCGGTAAGGTATGACTGTGCCCCTGACACTGCGTCGGTAATTTCGTATTCGCACATTATACTTGCACTGATATCAATACCAATAATTAATCTGATATTTTAAATTAAAGGGAAGGATTAAAAATACCTGATGAAAAATATTATATACAGTTTAGTTTTAGTTTTATTTGCACAATGGTCATTGATAACTGATGATTGTTTATGCCAATGGACGCACACATCTTATTTCCCTGAATCAGGATATGCTCTTGCTTCGACGACAGGAAGCAGAGTTTATGCAGGGAGTTACAAATGGGGAGTTTTTGTTACGACGGATAACGGGACAAACTGGACTCAAACTTCTTTGGTTGGACCTAACGGTAATGACAGTGTTATGATTGATGCAATTGCAGCAAACGGGAATTACATTTATGCAGGAGAGAACGGATGGATTTTTGGTGTTCACGTATCAACGGATTACGGAACGACCTGGACACGGGCACTTGTAACCGAACCAATAATATCCCTTGCCGTGAGCGGAAGTATTGTTTATGCGGGAGCATACGGCACAGGAGTTTTCCGTTCAACGAATAACGGTTTGAACTGGAGTCAGACTTCCTTGAGCGGTCAATACGTAAACGCACTCAGCATAAGCGGTACGAACCTTTTTGCGGGCACGACAGATAACGGAGTTTATATTACAACAAACAGCGGAGTAAGCTGGACTAAAACTTCATTGGGAAATCAATATGTATGGTCGGTTGCATCAAGCGGAAGTAAGGTATATGCGGGTACAGAAAGCAACGGTATTTATTATTCATCGAACAATGGTTCAAACTGGACTCAAATCGGTTTGGGAGGTAAAAATGTATTTGCAATTGTATTAAACGGTAGTAACATATTTGCCGGAGCCGGTGACGGGTTTTATAAATCTTCAAACAACGGAACAAGCTGGACGCAACATAATGACGGATTTGTATTTGGAACGGCACTAATTCATTCACTTCTTATAAATAATAATTACATATTCGCGGGCACAGATGGATGGGGCGTATGGCATAGACCTTTGCTGGAAATGATTAGCGTCCAGAATATCAGCATGGAAATTCCGGGTAAATATAAACTCGAACAAAACTATCCGAACCCCTTTAATCCAAAAACAAAGATAAAGTTTGATGTCCCCGCTTTGTCATTCCCGAATGCTTCTATCGGGAATCCAGTAATTTTAAAAGTTTATGATGCACTCTGTAGGGAAGTAGCAACACTCGTAAACGAATCACTCCAACCCGGCACATACTCCGTTGATTGGAATGCCTCGCAGTATCCGAGCGGCGTTTATTTTTATAGATTAACAACTGGTGGATACAGCGAAACAAAACGTATGATTTTAATGAAATGAATATAATTTACTATTAATTTTTTTAAACTTTTTTGAAAGGATTAGATATGAATAAGTTTTTTACTACAGTTTTAATAATCGCTGTTTTTACAGCAATACCATTTTTTGCAGTATTACCACAATGGTCAAATAATGCAAGTACCAATTTAAAAATTTGTGATGTAGCACAGAACCAAACATATCCTGAAGTTGCTATTACAAGCGACGGCGGTTGTTATATCTCTTGGTTTGATGACCGTTTGGGGAACTATGATTTTTATTTGCAGAGATTAAATTCAAATGGAGTTAAACAATTCGATTCTCTCGGATTATTAATTAGTAATCACACTCAATCAGGAACATTGTATCAATATGACTTGATAACAGATGACAATGATAATGCAATAATAGTGTTTTGTGATATAAGGGCTGGAGGTCAGCCAATTCCTTATGCATATAAAATCAGTCCCACTGGTTCCTTTTTATGGGGTATTGATGGGATTGCATTATCAGATTCAGCTAACATTATGCAATTGAATCCTAATGTAACCAAAACTTCAGATGGGAATTTTGTGTTTGCCTGGAGTTATTATTCCACTAATTCCAAAATTGCCTTGCAAAAATTAAACACTTCAGGAATTCGCCAATGGGGAAATTCACCGATGAAAATTTCCGGTTCTGTTTTGGAAAAATATGATATGTCTAACTTAGTAGCTTCAGATAACGGAAGCATAATATTAATGTGGTGCGGTTATACGGATTCATTAGTTAACCCACAGAATTTTAAATACTATACACAAAAATTTTCTTCAGGAGGAACAAGAGTCTGGAATTCAACACAGGACACGGTTTACAGTCTTGGAGGATATGCTCAGGAAATTGTAAATATTTCTCCTCAGGTTATATCTGATAAAAATAACGGGGCAATTTTTTGCTGGACTGATAAAAGACCTTTGAGTTTACAAATCGGTGCATATATTCAACGTGTAACAAGTTCAGGCACTTTTTTATTTCCCGCAAATGGGACAAAGTGTTCTTTAATTGATACAAGCATTCACCTTAATCCGAATGCAAATATTAATTCTTCTACAAATGAAATATTTGTATTTTGGATTGAGACTAATAGCTTGCAATCTTTATATGGGGTCTATGGACAAAGATTTTCTTCAAGCGGAGCAAGAATGTGGGTTGGAAGTGGAAAAATATTTAAACCTTTAGACCAGAACTCAACAAGTGATATAGATGTTTTTGCAAAAGATACAAATGTTATCGTTCATTATGATATTAACGTTTATGGAAGTTCAAGTTGCCATATAAAAGCATTTCTGACAGGTTCTTCGGGTGCTTTTGGGTGGTCTGGAGGACCCATCGAAGTGAGTTCTAAAAACAGCTCGAAAAATACATTAAGTTCAGGTATAACAAATTCAGGAATGTCAATTCTTGCTTGGGGAGATGATAGAAAAGATATTGGAGGAATTTATGCACAGAATATTAATTATAACGGAAATATTGGTCCTGTATCTGTTAGAAATATTGGTACAGGGATAGTAACTAAATATGAACTTGAGCAGAACTATCCGAACCCATTTAATCAAATAACAAATATCAAATTTCAAATAACAAATAAGAGCGATGTTTCTTTGCGGCTGTATGATGTTAGTGGTCGGGAGGTTGCTACTTTGGTGAATGAGGAGTTTGTGGCGGGGAGTTATTTGGTTAGGTTTGATGCGGGAAGTTTGGCGAGCGGAGTTTATTTTTATAGATTGCAAGCTGTAGATTTTACAGATACAAGAAAACTAATTCTGTTAAAATAAATTATAATTAAAATTTAATAATAACTAAAATGAAAAAAGTTACTTACTCGATTTGTGTTTTTATAGCGGCATTTATTTCTGTGAATTTTTATTTTCTATCAAATGCCCCTGTAATTTCAAATATAACTTATGGCAGTATTACGCAAACAGGTGTAACCGTAACGTGGACTACTGATACGCCGGCGGATTCAAGAATAAAATGGTTTCTTTTAGACTCTAATTATCAGGCGCTTGTTTTTACGGATTCTATTTATAATTCTGCTTTGGTTACAAGCCATTCTATTCCAATTAGTGGACTTCAAACGGCAAAGATTTATAAATATCAGATTGTCTCTCAAAACACCGGCGGAGCAACTTTGGATTCGGGATATTTCGTAACTCAGTCTGCTTCATCGGGAAGAGTCGATGTTTATTTTAATCATACCGTTGATACTACTGTCAGTACGGGAGAGAAGGCAAAAGGAAACCAGAATTTTGAAAATTTAATGATTAGCAGAATAGACAGCGCTCAATACAGCATTGATATAGCTATATACGATTTTGAATACTATAATTCGATAGCAACAGCAATTATTAATGCAAAAAACCGCGGTGTAAAAATTCGATTCGTTAATTGCAGCACTCCTAATACACCTCTAATAGATACTCTAATTACTCATGGGATTCCTGTTATAAAAAGAAATTATGATACTACTCATGCTATGCATAATAAATTCATTATTTTTGATTACAGGTATAATACAAATCCAAATAAAAAATTTTTGTGGACAGGTTCAGCGAATGTTGATCATGCACAATTTAACCAAGATAGAAATAATGTTATTGTAATTCAGGATGAATCTCTTTGTGCAATATATACAAGAGAGTTCGAAGAAATGTGGGGCTCGCATACCGATATGCCGATTATATCGCGGGCTAAATTCGGACCTATGAAGGTTGATAATGTTCCTCATATCCTAAACGTGGCGGGTACACGAATGGAAGTATATTTTTCTCCTTCAGACAGTGTCCAGAATTTTTTCAGCAATCTTATTTTAACCAAAACGACAAAAAGCGTTTTTTCCTGTATATATAGTTTTCAATTGGAACAAATTGAAGATGTAATGCATACTTTATTTAACAACGGAAAGCAGATTAAAGGTGTCTTTGATTTAACCTGCTCCAATGAAGTCAGAACTGTATTCAGGAGAATGAAAGGATTATCTGTGCCGGGTGCCTGGAATCCACCCGCTGATGTCTATCAGGACTCAACATATGGATTGCTTCATCATAAGTATCTTATCATTGATGCAAATTCAACTTCCGGAAATAAGATTACTGCAACAGGTTCTTATAACTGGGGATTAGGGTTTTCTTATAATAATGATGAAAATCTACTTTTTATATTCAGCCCGAGAGTAAATAATCTTTACTATCAGGAGTTTTATAAGCGCTTTAGAGGTGCGGGCGGAGAAGTAATTGGAATAAGAAACATCAGCACAGAAATTCCTGACAGGTTTAAACTCTATCAGAATTATCCGAACCCCTTCAACCCGAGAACCGTTATCCGTTTTTCGTTGTCAGTTGACAGGAACAACAATCATTTGTCATCCCCGTATGTTCGTGGCGGGGATCTCGTTCAATTAAAAATCTACGATATTACCGGCAGAGAAGTGCAAACACTTGTAAATGAAAGATTACAGCCAGGCACTTATGAAACTACATTCGACGGAAGCGCATATTCCTCAGGCATATATTTCTACAGATTACAAACTGAAAGTTACAACGATACCAAAAAATTAGTTCTTCTAAAATAATTTACAGAAAGGAACACAAAATGTTCAGAAAGTTTTCCATTTTAATCGTTACTATTATGATGGTGACAGCAGTCGTCACAATGCTCAAGGGATGCAGTGATACAACTGAATCACCTCTTGGAGTCGGTATTTCAAGTGAATCGGTGCGTTTTGTCTTCCTTGCAGACAGCCGCGGTGACTCACTGGGTCACCCAGTAAATGACACAGTGCTTAAAAACATCATCAATCAGATAGGAATGTTATCACCCAAGCCGTCTTTTGTGATGTTCGGCGGCGACATGTCTTACAGAGGCTGGATTAATGGCTCTTACACATTCAATGCGTGGAGAAATCTGTTTCTGCCACTTACCAGCAGCGGAATAAAGCTGTACACTGCAATTGGTAATCACGAACTTTACCATCAACACTCATCATATGGATTACTGAAAGCGAATCAGGTAGAATACCAGAATACGTTTACGGATAATCCGGACAACGGTCCAGCAGGTTACGAGCGCCTTGCGTACACCTTCACAGGTCTCGCAGGCAATGCATTTTTTGCTGTAATGG
>JBHELA010000402.1:0-3959 GCA_041859005.1 Ignavibacteria bacterium | reverse complement strand
TGTGGCAAAGACAGGAAACGTGAAGTTGACAGTTTTTGATGTTAAAGGAAGAGAGGTTGCAACACTTGTAAACCAGAAATTAAACACGGGAGAGTATGAGGTCGTGTTTGATGGGAAAGATATTCCCAGTGGGGTGTATTTTTATAAATTAACTGTGAATAATTTCAGTGAGGTGAAAAAAATGATGCTGGTGAAATAAAGGAAATGAGAATCATTGAGTATGGATTTAAAGTTACTTCAGTATTTAGTATTTTTACACTTAATTAAAGATTAAGGGTATTAACAAGACAACGGTTTTTATAATTAATATAGAGATAAAGAGAATTATTTGAAGTATCTGATATATATTGGATTGGCGGCGGTTTTATGGTTTGTGATGTTTGTTTTGAAGCCGTTTAACTTCTGGGGGATGATGGCGTTTTCCACCTCTTTGCTTTCGATTATTTCCTACCTGCATTATAAAGAGCAGTTTAAGAAAGAGTATTTTAGCATTAAGGAAATTGCGATTGGGATAGGAAGCGCGGCGCTGCTTTATCTGATATTCTTTTTCGGAAGGTACGTGCTTGATACGTTCGGTATAATTCCTGACCATGCTAATAGTATAAACAGCGTTTATGCGAACAAGGAGCAGCTGCCGGTATGGGTTGTGGCGATGTTGTTATTTTTTCCGATTGGTTTTGGCGAGGAGTATTTCTGGAGAGGATACATACAGAGGCATCTTGCGGAGAAGCACGGTAAGTGGATTGCGTTAATAATAACGGTTGCTTTTTATACGGCTGTACATATACCAACGGGAAATACGATACTTTTACTTGCATCGTTTCTAGTGGGGATTTACTGGGGACTGATATTTATCTGGAGGGGAAACATTGTTGCGGCGGCGCTATCGCACATGCTCTGGGATCCGTTCATTTTTGTCATATTTCCCATGAATTAATAAATGCGGTTGTTTGTTAAGAAAATTAAGTAAATAATTAATAAAAGATATAATGGAACAAAATATGCAAGCCCCAAAGGGGTTTAAACTATTTATGATGGCAATACGGGCATTTGCTTTTCCTGCTTCCGTAATACCTGTATTGTACGGTTCGATACTTTCAGTGTTGCTGATACCGGAAACCAACTTTAACTTTCTTTATTTTGCTTTGACTCTTATAGGAGCAATGTCGGTTCATGTAGGTTCTAACATAATAAACGATATATACGACTACAAAAAAGGTATTGATAAAGAAGACCCTGAAATAGGGATCCCACACGGCGGTTCAATGGTGATATCGAAAGGGTTTGTATCGGTGGAAAGAATGAAGGTAATTGCATTTAGTTCGCTTATACTTTCGGGTTTAATAGGAATTTATCTATGGCTGATGATAGGTCCATGGATACTTTATTTGATGATATTTGGACTTTTTGCGGCAATATATTATACTGCAAATCCTTTTGCTTTAAAGTATAAAGCATTGGGTGATTTAATGGTATTCTTAACGTTTGGGGTCGGAATGACTTTAGGTGCGTACATTGTTCAGACGGGACATTTTGACTGGAGACCAATTGTACTTTCTTCGCCGATAGGTCTTCTTATAATTGCGATACTTCACACAAACAATATACGCGACATGAAGTTTGACGGGGCATTCGGGGTAAAGACGATTCCGATAATTATCGGACAGAAGATGTCAATTTATATGTATGATGTTTTGATAGTTGGTGCATACGCATCGATAATACTATTCGTAGTGTTTGGTTTGCTTCCATGGCCTGCACTGTTAAACCTGATAACTCTGCCAACAGCATTAAAGCTTGTCAAGATGCTGAAGACTATACCAGACGAAAACATACCCCGCTGGGAAGTCGGCACTAAGCTTAACATAATGACGGCACAGTTCAATATGCAGTTTGGTCTGATGCTGAACTTAGGGCTGCTTATAGCGTTTTTATATACGTTGTTTATGTAGAAGAAGAGATTATAAATTATTAAGAGGAGCCGCGGGATTAATTTACTGCGGCTTTTTTATTACTCATAATATTCGCGAAAGACACGCCACTGGTTACCAGTTTCTTCGCTTTTGAAGAGCCGCAAAGTTTTGATTCCTTTTTCCTCCTTTTTATCTGCTGTAAAAGTCTGGTTGAATTTAACGTTAACGTAGTTTTTGTTACCTGAATCATATTCTATTTTTACATCGCGAACTTTTACGGATATGCTTTTAACGGTTTCGAAAGATTTAGTAACTCTTTTTATTCTTTCGTCGTAGGAAACCGCTTTTCCTCCTTTGTCAACATACTGATAATCTCTGTCGAGAAGTTCACGATAACGGAAGATGTCACGGCTTTCCCATGCTGTTTCCCATGTTTTCATGAACTGATTAATGCGATAATCTTCCGAGGAATAATATTCGTTAATCTTTATATAAGTAAAAATTGCAGAGACAATGAGGAGCGCCGAAAGGACTCCAATACTTGAGAAGAGGAGGATTCTTCTTCTGAATTTAAAGTCGAGCTTCTCTTTATAGCGTGTCTTAAATTCTTCCTGAAACTCTTCTTTGGGTTCGGGGTTACTGGTCTGGACAGAGTCCGGAATTTGGTAAACGTCAGATACTTCGGGGGGATTAATCTTTCCAAGAATTTCCGAGAGGGTTTTATTGCCGACATTTTCTGCTTTTGCTTTTACGGAAGCGTTTTCATAGCAATCAGTGGTAGAACAGCCCTGATTTTTTTCCCAGCAAGATTTATGATGAGGGATTTCGCAGCGGAAGCACACGGTTTTTTCCTCATTATTTTTAATTACATTATGGCAATACGGACAAATCATCAGGAACAAAATTAAGCAGAAAGAATTACTTTAGAAATGTAATTAATTTTGAAAGAGTTTGATTTACAAGCTGAATTTATTCTGCACACTGAAAGAATAGAAAAAATATGATGAGAGCGGATTTGAAAAACAGACAAACATTTAAAAATAATAGAACGCCGATTATTACGGATTGAACGGATTGACGCGGATTGAAATAACAAATGCGGAACGGGTTAGATCCCGGCCTAAAACATGCCGGGATTACACCCGTAATCTAAGAAAACTACATAATTTCTTCCCACCATGAATTATGGCGTGAAGATGTGCACACTTTACTTTCTTTCTTCTTTTTCGACTTCGACTTTAATTTTGCCGCCTTCGCGTATAATTCTAATTTCTTCGGGTTTTAGGTTTGGATTATCTTCAATGACCTTTTGCTTGATTTCGTCATCAGACATATTGCCATTTATTCCAATATCTTTTAGTGATCTAAATTTTACGACTTCTTCTTTACCGTCACCGCTAACGTTTACCTCCATATTCTGACCATTCATATTTGAGTTCTCTGGAAACTTAATCATAAGTCTGTTATAATCACCTATTTTCTCATAGGAAACAACAGCGTTTTCAAATCCGTTTTCTTTGAGTTGTTTCTGGATTTCTGCTATTATTTCGGTTTCTGATTTTCCGCTTGAAAAGACTTCTACTCTGAAGAATTTGTAAAGAGCCGCAGAGTATAAAGGAACGGTTGAATGTTCCGTAAGCGGCAATATTTTAACGGAGTTAATTCCTTTGATTTTTTCAAGGTCGTTTTTGTGGAGCATGGCTGTTTTTTCGTCCACTCCCTGCAGAACTGTGTTAAACTCGACAATATCAGTACCGCCAGTATTCTTAAGGTTTATGGTCAAAGGTGCATTGCTGAGCCAAGGAAGATTCTTAAGACTTTGCAAAACCATTTTTTCGTTTTCGGGTTTTGATGTCCACGAAAATGCATAGCCGATATTTTTCTCCTGAGTTACGGGGTAATTACACGCACCAACTATAAAGACAAGAAAGACTGCTATTGCGATTTTAACTTTATGCTCTAAAATAAATGTTTTCATTTTGTGTTTCCTTTTAGTTTGTGAATTTTGATTTCTTAAAAGTGCTTTAGTTGTTCTTTCGAAAGAAC
>JBHELA010000019.1:0-5476 GCA_041859005.1 Ignavibacteria bacterium | reverse complement strand
ATAAAGAAAAGTTTTCTGAAAATATTGGTTGGAATTTATCATCAAAGGATTAAATATCCTGAAGAGAAAAAGAAAGATGAGTGATCTCGATTTTTATAGAAAACAGTTTGTAAATTACCTTAGATTAGAGAAATCCCTTTCGGAGAATACAGTTTTGAACTATCTGTTTGACCTCAGAATCTTTTTACGTTTTATTGAAGAAAAGCATAATATAAATGAGATTAAATATGTAAACGATAAAATTATTGAAGCATACATCTACAATCTTAGAAACCTGAAAAGTAAGAAGGGCGACTATTATTCTACTAAGTCAATAAATCGTTTTATATCTTCTTTAAAAACATTCTTTAGATACCTTTTGAATGAAAAGTATATTGAAGCAAATCCTACTGATATTATTGACACTCCTAAGATGTCAAGAAATCTTCCGGAAGTCCTCACTATTCAGGAAATTGATAACATGTTATGCAAAGCCGGTACATCGGATAGATTTGAATGCAGAGACAGGGCAATAATGGAAACAATGTACGCATCAGGTCTTAGGGTTAGCGAACTTACAAACCTTAAAATTAATGACATATATAAAAACGAAGGAATTCTTCGTATTTTTGGTAAAGGATCAAAAGAAAGGATTGTCCCGATTGGAAGCTCTGCATTAAAATATATTGATATTTATCTTGAGAGAAGCCGTCCATATTTTAATGGACCGTATTCAGAAGATTTTGTTTTTCTTAACTTCAGGGGAAAAAGTTTGTCCCGTATGGCTGTTTGGAATATTATTAACAAATATTCTAAACTTGCAGGAATTAAAAAAGATATTCATCCTCATATACTCAGGCATTCTTTTGCAACACATTTGCTTGAAGGTGGTGCCGATATCAGGATAATACAGGAAATGATGGGGCACAGCGATATTTCAACAACACAGATTTATACTCATATTGACAGAGAATATCTCATTGAAGTGCATAAGACGTATCATCCTCGGGGATAACAAGATTTCCTTTATTTCATTAAAATAAATTACAATCTTGAAAATAGAACTGTAAATATTTAACTTGCAATAACTTAAAGTTATATTTTGAAGCATATTTTAGCATTATTAAGCATCACTTATGAACATTATTGAGAAAAAATTAAAAGGAGTATTTGAAATCACATTGTCCTCCCAAAATGATGAACGTGGATTTCTGATGAGATCTTATGATTCGAAAATATTTGAATATTTCGGTATAAAGCGGGATTGGGTTCAGGAATATCACGTTAGGAATGAAAAGAGAGGAATTATAAGAGGCCTCAGTCTGATATTTCCGCCTTTTGATGAATGCAGATTAATAAGATGCACACGGGGTTCTGTTTACAGCGTTTATGTTGACCTTAGAAAGAATTTTAATACTTATGGTAAATGGGATGCAGTCGAACTGAATGAGCAAAGCAGAAAAATGCTTTTTCTTCCAAAAGGTTTTGCGTTCGGTTTCTGTTCCCAAAGTGAACTAAGCGAAGTCGTATATAAATCAGATAATTTTTATAACAAGGATTATGACAGCGGTATTATCTGGAATGATAAGGACCTGAATATATCGTGGCCTGTAGAAAATCCTGTTTTGTCTGAAAAAGATAAAAAACTTTTGACTTTTGCTGAGTTCAGCAAAAAGTCTATGAACCCTGAAGATATTCTTCCCGTTTAATTTGTTCTTTAATGAAAATACCTATAGCAAAAACTGACTTTACTGAACAGGATCTTCTTAGTGTCCGGAAAGTTCTCGAATCTGGATGGGTCGTGCAAGGTCCCGTAGTAAAAGAATTTGAGGATATCTGGTGTAAATTTACAGGTTCTCATTATTCCGTTGCTGTTTCAAGCTGCACAACTGCACTGCATCTTGCTTTAATTGCCGCAGATGTAAAGAGAGGCGATGAAGTTATATTGCCTTCTTTCACATGGGTTGCAACAGTGAATGCTGTTGAGTACGTAGGTGCCAAACCTGTATTTTGTGATATAGATATATCTACTTTTAATATCGATGTTTCAAAGATTAATAACCTTATAACAGTAAATACGAAAGCAATTATTCCTGTGCACCTTTTCGGACTTGCAGCAGAGATGGATAGTATTCTGGAAATTAGTAATAAATATGGTTTAAAAGTAATTGAAGATTCAGCATGCGGTTTTGGTGCATATTATAAAGATGTTCATACAGGTAATTTTGGTGATTTTGGTTGTTTTAGTTTTCATCCCAGGAAAGCTATTACGACTGGCGAAGGAGGAATGTTAACAGTCAATAAACAGGAAAGTGCGGAATTACTTAGGAGCCTTCGTGATCATGGTTCATCAATATCAGATTTGCAACGACATGAAGGATTTAAGCCTTATCTTCTTCCTGAATTCAAGCACATCGGGTATAATTACAGAATGACAGACATACAGGCTGCACTTGGACTTTCACAGATGCAAAGAGCTGATTCGATTTGTAGTAGAAGAAGAGAAATCGCCGGAATATATTCTGATTTATTAAAAGGCATCGGTTGGTTAATTCTTCCTTCGTATAGTCCGGATTTCAGGCACGGTTTCCAGTCTTACGTATGTTTGTTCAGACCTGAGGATATAACGGAAGAGAATATACTGAAGATAAATAAACAGAGAAACAAATTTATGGAGTATCTGTTTAATAATGGTATCTCAACTCGGCCTGGTACTCATGCTGTACATATGCTGGAATATTATAGAAATAAATATAAAATAGAAAATACTGAATTGATGAATTCTTATATAGCGGATAGATGTAGTGTTACTCTTCCTTT
Organism: Ignavibacteria bacterium; assembly: GCA_041859005.1. Taxonomy (GTDB): domain Bacteria; phylum Bacteroidota; class Ignavibacteria; order Tepidaquicellales; family Tepidaquicellaceae; genus CAIKZJ01. Next base: position 2,677 of record JBHELA010000019.1, on the reverse strand, counting down.
GTATCCTGGGATAAAATCTGAGGAAATTGAATTTATTACAAATAAAATAATAGCTTACAAGTTCTAATTGAAACAATTTAATTGTTGAGGAATAATATTGTTATGAAAGTACTAATTACTGTGTTTGGCAATCCTGATAGTGTGTTATCATTATCAAAACACTTATCTGAAAAATCCGAAGTGACTGTTTTGCTGGTTGTTTCTGGCGATAAAGTAAGACATGGTGTTCTTAATGTGGATATAAGGAATGTACCGAGCGGTCTGATTACTAAAAAAAGCGAGGTCATCAAATATCTGCCCGAAGAAATTATAAAATATTCCGAAGGTTCTTTTAGGTTATGGATTCTTAAAACACCTAGCAACATTTTTGTTCATAACAAAGAAGGCTTGCAGAATTACAGAATCATAAAAGAATCTTCAAAAACAATTAACGATGAAGCGTTTGATGTTGTCCATTATGATGGTGCTTCTGTTTTCCTTCTCTTCATGCTAAAGTATTTTAAAACTTATAAAAATGTATGGTCTCTGCATGACTACAAAATTCATACCGGCGATGAGAACTATTCTGGTGACCTTATGAATAAAATGTATTCTAAATTTAATATTTCTCATGTACAGCATTCCAATTTTCTTAAAAAGGAATTCATTAAGTACTTTGATGTCAGAGAAGAAAATGTTGATACTGTTTACTCGGGTGTATATGATGTTTATGATTCCTTCAAACCGAAGAAAATAAAACTTCCTGAAAATTACATATTGTTCTTTGGCAGAATTCAGAAATACAAGGGGCTTGATGTACTTATTGATGCTTACGATAGGGTTAAATACGAACTAAAAGAACATCACCTCGTAATTGCGGGGGAAGGAAGAGTTCCTGAAGAAATTCAGGGTAAGGATAAAGTCATCTGCATAAACAGGTACATAACGCCTTCTGAATTGGTTCTGTTAATTAAAAATTCAAAGTTTGTAATTTTACCTTACAGGGATGCAACTTTTAGCGGTGTGCTGATGACGGCTTACAACTTCCATAAACCTGTTGTATCTTCATCTATTGGCGGTGTTCCTGAAATTGTAATAAATGGTAAAACAGGTCTGCTTTTCAGAAATGGTGATGTTGATGAATTGGCTGACCACATATATTATCTTTGTAATAACGAAGCGAAAATTAATGAATTGTCAGAAGGTGTAAAAGAGTTCAATCTGACGGGCAAGATTAACTGGGATTCAGTAGTAAATAAGATGATTGAAGTTTATGAAAAAGAACCCGTTTCCGAAGAAATTAATATTACTGAGTAATTTGATATAAAGTTTGGAAGTAAATCCTATCATAGAGTTTAAAAACATCAGTAAGAAGTTTGGAGATTTTTTTGCAAACGAAGATGTATCCTTTTGCATAATGCCGAATACAGTCCATTCTATCATCGGAGAGAATGGAGCCGGAAAAACAACCCTTATGAAAATTCTTTTTGGAATTTATAAACAGGATTCCGGAAATGTTTTTATCAACGGTCGCGAAGCTTCATTTAAGAATCCGCTTGATGCAATTAAAAACAGCATAGGGATGGTGCATCAGCATTTCGAACTCATAGACGATTTTACAGCATTGGAAAATATTGTTCTGGGTGATGAAGTGTCAAAATATGGGTTTCTTAACCTTGATGAATCAAGAAGAAATCTTTTTGACTTAATCGTCAAGTACAATCTTGGGGTTAACCTTGATAAAAAGATTAGCGATATCAGCATAAGTGAAAAGCAAAAAATAGAACTGCTGAAACTTCTTTACCGGAAATCTGATATTCTGATTTTTGATGAACCGACTGCTGTACTTTCACCGGTTGAAGTTGAGGAGTTTTTCAAGATAATTCGTAAATTTAAAGAAGAAGGTAAATCAATTATTCTGATAACTCATAAGCTGAACGAAATTAAAGAACTTGCTGACAGGGTTACTGTTCTTCGAAAAGGGAAAGTCGTTTATGAAGTCGATAGAGGAGAAATTGACCTGACTGTCTTAAGTAAAGAAATTGTAGGTGAACTTGAGACTGACCTTTCGGTTGACGAAAGAATTGATAGTTTTAGCAATATCCCATTCCTAAAATTTGAAAATGTTATCTATAAGAAAGATAATATTGCAGTTCTTAATGAACTCAATCTTCAAGTTCACGGTGGTGAGATATATTCAGTTTGCGGAGTTGAGGGCAATGGTCAAAGCGAGATTGTGGATTTAGTCGTTGGGATTGTTCAAAAAACGAATGGTATAATTACTTTAGAACATGAAGGAATTTCACTCGTACCTGATGACAGAATTGAGAAAGGTATGATAAAAGAGTTTAATATCGGAGAAAATGTTATTTTGAGGAATGGGAGAAATCCAATAATAACATCGGATATGATTAACGAATCTTCAAAATCAATAGTTGAGAAATATGACATAAGAATACCGTCTTTAGCTGCGCCTCTCGAGTCTTTATCAGGTGGAAATCAGCAGAAAGTTATCTTTGGCAGGGAAGTTGAACTTAACAGTAATACAATGGTGTTCGTCCATCCTACCCGCGGTGTTGATATCAATGCAACGGCATATATACATAAGATCATTCTCGAACAGAAAAATAAAGGCAAAGCTATTCTCTTAATAACTTCTGACCTTGATGAAGCATTTCATCTTTCTGATAAAATTGGA
>JBHELA010000068.1:0-4732 GCA_041859005.1 Ignavibacteria bacterium | reverse complement strand
GTGAAGCAGACTTTTTCTGACGGGGAATTTATTTTTGATGATGTACCGCCGGGCAAATACAAAGTCTATTTAAAGTCAGAAGAATTGACGAGAAAGGGATTTAAGGACATTAAGAAAATATATTACATTAAAGTTAATTCCGTTGAAGACGGTGACAGCATTAGTGATATTGAATTTCTTCTTAATAAAACGGAAAAGTGATAAGTATATAAAACTACTAATTAGGTTTAAACTCAAAATATTCGCAATATGAGAATAATGCTTATTTAATTTTCGTTTCTTTGTTCATAAATTAAATCAATAAACACTGTTTTTCATTAATATTCAAGGTTTCATGTTTTGTTTTCGGAATGATATCTAAGAAAATGGGAAAGGATTAAAAATTGATAAATTTATTCTCAATTTGAGTTAATATTTCTCAATATGAGAATAATTCAACAACATTCTTGGAATAAAGTGTTGAATTATTTTAAAAAATGCATGAATAGATGTGGCACAAAAGTTGATGAATAAAAATATAAGAATAGTAAATTGTTTAATTATTCCTTGAATCTTAAATATTTTAGCTTTAAATTGATTTAGAATTAAGATGAAAAAAATAAAAATACCTGCAATATTACTTTTAATAACAATAACATGCGTAACCTCATACGCGCAGGTGACAGCATCTATTTCAGCAACAGCGACGGTATTAACCGGGATATCTGTAACTAATAAAAGCGATTTGAATTTCGGTGATGATATAGTACCGGGAGTACAAAGGACTGTCGATAAAACAAATGCAAACTCAGGCAGGTTCACATTGCTCGGTGCTCCGAATAAACAAATCAGTATCAGTTTTGTTACTCCGGCAAAATTATTCAACGGAACTAGTACGATGCCTATTACTTTCTCGAGTTCTGACGCAGGATATCAGATACCGGGAGGTTCTGTTATTTCTTTTAATCCTATCGTTGTATCTAATGCATCTTTTAATTCTCAAGGAACTATGACAGTATATCTCGGAGGCAAAGTTACACCTTCTTCTAATCAGGAATCAGGATTGTACACGGCTTCAATAACGGTGAATTTAGAATATACGGGGAATTGAAGTTTTAATATATATAGATTTTAAGTGTTGAGTTTAACGCAAGCAATAAGCTTGCGTTTTTTGTTTATAAATAAAAAATGCTTCCTGTAAAGCAGGAAGCATAAATTAATTGAAATAAGAAATCTTATTTGCGTTTAAATTTGTCTTCTTCGAGTGTGAATGTAAGAGAGATTCTGTGCGTGTTTCCGAGCTGTTCGTCGCCGTCGAACTTTGCGAATGAATAATCAATGTTTATTTTGGGAAGCTGTACACCTGCTCCGAGTGTTAGATTGCCAATCTCGTTGTAACCGCCTCTGATGCTGAATAACTTATTGTAAGTGTACTCAAGTCCTCCGTGAAAATCAAAAGAAACCGGACCTACGTTGAAGTTAGATGCTGTTCTCCTGTTCTCAAACCTTACATCTAAATCAGCGGCAGGAATGATAGTGCCGTTCAGGAATGGAACGTCGTATATGTAAGCAAATCCAATCTTAGCAGTAGGTGAAATGTTTTCTTTTTTCCCTGTGCTCCAGGCAAGGTATGTTGTTGTAATATCCTGAAGATTTGCACCAATCATGAAATTCTCAATCGGAGAATAATGCAGTCCCAGATCAAAACCGAGACCCCATGCTGATTCTTCGGCAAGCGACCTTCTTATAATTTTGAAGTTTGCACCATAAGAAAACTTATCACTGTGTTTCTTCGAATATGTTAAATAGAAAGCATAGTCGTTTGAATTGAAATAAGTAATCCTATCAGGGTCGAGTCTTTCTCCCGGGTCAAGAACGCCATTTCCATTCAAGTCAATAAGTGCGTTGCGTGTGTCGGGAATATCATCGATGCCATTAATAATAACGCTTAAACCAACCGATTGATTTTTATCGAGCGGCATAGCGATAGCGCCATAATTATAGTTAACGAGATTACCGAATCGTGCATCGTGCATGAGTGCAAGCTGAGGATAGTTTACTTTTGAAAGCAAAGCAGGATTCCAGTAACCCGCTGTTACGTCATTAACGAGTGCAACATAGGCACTACCCATGCCGAGCGGTCTGCCGCCGACACCAATAGCAAGAAATTCTCCAGCGTACTTGCTGCCGTTGCCCTGGGAGAAACCAAATTGACTGAAAATTGCGAGAAATGCAATTACGACTACCGAAATTTTGATGTGATTCATTTAAATTTAATATTTATTTGTACGAAATTCTGTACAGATTATTTATTTTGCACTCTCTTTTAATTTTTTCAATAATCTCAATTTAAAGCAAATAAATCAATACTAAAAGGGAAAAATATGCTAACTTTGATTGTACAATTTCCAACCGGCGATAACGATTATTCGGAGATTCTTGTAGGATCAACAGAGGCTGCTTATATAACTAATCATTTCGAGATACGGAAAGTAAAAATATGCGTACTTTATGCGTACTTTATGCGCACTTTGTACGCACTTTGTACTGTATAAAGTACATGGAAGTATAAAAGGGAGGTTTAGCTTTTGGTAAAGGAATTTTGCAGCGGCAGTTAAATAATCAATTTACTCTTCACATAGTGATGTTAAAAAACAACCGCTTTTATCAATTTTATTGGAAATTTAAATTTCTTAACTTAATACAACTACAAAACTAAAATAAGCATGAAAAGAATATTATTAATTTCAGCAGTTATACTTCTATTTATAAATATATCTTTAGCGCAGGAAAAGTTTCCGAGTATAATTCCATTTGACGAAAAGAAGTTGACGTCAGATATAATGACGCCTGAAGTCTTATGGTCATTTGGGAGAATTACCGAGATGTCTGTTGCGCCTGATGGTAAATCTATTGTATATGGAGTCAGATATTTTAACATACAGATGAATAAAGGACAAACGGACTTTTTCAAAATAAATACTGATGGTACAAATAAAATGAGGCTTACGGGTTCTTCTGATGCTAAATTTGGTGTGAAGTGGCGTCCGGACGGCAAACGCATAGGTTACGTATCAAACCGAAGCGGTATAATGCAGGCATGGGAAATGAAACCTGACGGTTCGGATCTGAGGCAGATGTCTTACATATCAGACGGCATAAGTGAATTCAAATATTCACCGGACGGAAAGAAGGTTTTTTATCTTAGGGAAGTAAAAATAGATAAATCGGTTCACGATATTTATAATGACCTTCCAAAGTCAAATGCGAGGATTATAGACGACCTTATGTACAGGCACTGGGATGAGTGGGAAGACGGGTTATACAGTCATATCTTTATTTCGGATTACATAAGCGAAAACATAAAGGATGGGATTGATATAAATGCCGGTGAAGGATGGGATATACCTATGAAACCTTTCGGCGGGATTGAGCAGATTAACTGGAGCAGTGATTCAAAGAAGATTGTGTATGCAACAAAGAAAATGAGAGGGAAAGAGTATGCTGTCTCTACAAATTCTGAAGTATATGTTTACGACTTAAGCACCAAAGCAACTGAAAATATTTCGGAAGGAATGATGGGGTTTGAATTTGCGCCTGTTTGTTCACCTGACGGTCAATACATTGCATGGACGAGCATGGAGAGGGATGGGTATGAATCCGATAAGACGAGAATATTTATTTACAATACATCAACGAAAGAAAAAGTTTATGCGACTAAGGACTTTGACCAGAATGCAGACGGATTAGAGTGGTCAAAAGACAGCAAGTCAATTTACTTTGTAAGCGGTATTCGTGCTACACAGGAAATATTCAGGTATGATTTAGCAGACGGAAAAATAACGCGAGTGACTGACGGAATACATAATTATCTTTCTGTTACAGAAACGGGCAGTAGTCTTATTGCGATGAGACAATCTATGTCAAAACCCACAGAGATTTATTCTGTAAATCCGGAAAGTGGTGAAGCGATAGAAATAAGCTTTGTTAACAAGGGAATGCTCAACCAGCTAAAGTTAGCAGAGGTTAAGAAACATATGGTAAAAACAACAGATGGTAAAGATATGCTGTCATGGGTTATCTATCCTCCTGATTTCGATCCTGATAAGAAATATCCAACTCTGCTTTTCTGCGAAGGCGGACCTCAGAGTACTGTTGACCAGTTCTGGAGCTACAGATGGAATTTTCAGATGATGGCTGCAAATGGTTATATTATTATTGCACCGAACAGAAGGGGACTGCCGTCTTTCGGAATGGAATGGCTCGAACAAATCAGCGGTGACTACGGCGGTCAAAACATGAAAGATTATTTAAGTGCCATTGATGACATTGCTCAGGAGCCATACGTCGATAAAGACAGGCTTGGTGCTGTAGGAGCAAGTTACGGAGGATTCTCTGTTTTCTGGCTTGCTGGTAATCATGACAAACGATTTAAAGCATTCATTGCACATGACGGAATGTTCAACCTTGAGAGCCAGTATCTTGAAACTGAGGAAATGTGGTTTGTTGACTGGGATTTAGGGGGACCGTTCTGGGATAAGAACAATAAGACTGCACAAAAATCTTACGAGATTTCTCCTCATAAGTATGTGCAAAACTGGGATACGCCGATTCTTGTAATACACGGCGAGAAAGATTACAGAATAGCTTACACACAGGCAATGCAGGCATTCAATGCGGCGGTACTGCTCGGCGTACCGGCACAATTGCTCTTATTTCCGGAAGAAAATCACTGGGTGCTTTCACCGCAGAA
>JBHELA010000457.1:0-21949 GCA_041859005.1 Ignavibacteria bacterium | reverse complement strand
TCTCTGAACTTATTTAGCCTTTTTTCTGTCAATACTATTAGATTAATTAAGACTTTATTTTTAAAAATTAATCAAATATGTTACTATATGCAATTTAAAATTATGAGGGTATTTCCTGTATCTGTTATGCTTGGTTTATTTCTGTTTACTTCTGCATTAGCACAGGTTGACCAGACTAACACAAATCCTTCGCTTTCAAGTAACAACTGGGCTATAGGTATGTTCTATTCCGATAACGGTTTTGGATTAAGCGGAACGTATTCGTCAAGGCTTACAAGAACTACAGACCTGAATTTCAAACTCTCTATATCAGGAGTTACAGACAACAGCGAAGTCGAGTATTACGATTATTACGGAAACTCTATCATCAGGGGTAAAGAAAACAGGGTCTTTATGAGCACTCTTAGTATCGGAGTAAAACATAATATTTTCTTCGACGATATTGAGGGTAACTTTAAACCATTGATAAAGGGAGGTATAGCCCCGGCTCTAATTCTTTTCACACCTTATTCAAAACCTTTCTTTGAGTCGTTTAAATACGCACAGACAAGTTACGGATTAGGCGTTTACGGCGGCGTAGGTATTGAGTATTATGAATCAAAAAGCATTGGATTGGGTATTACTTTTGAATATTATTATATACCTGTTCTGGGACCAGATGTTTACAGTCTGAAAGATAAGAAAATTACCAACGTCGGTGGCGTTCAGATAGGCTTCACCTTTATGTTTTTATAAGTATTAAAGATTATTATTTGTCTTAATTAAGAGCACGGATTTTTGTATTTTTGACAACTGAGCTTAGTCTGTTCCATTCACAGGCTAAGTTTTTTAATTATAAATTTTATGTTTGATAAACTCGAAAAAGTAAAAGACAGGTACAAGGAAATTTCCGAATTGTTGTCAAAGCTTGAAACTATAAACGATCAGAACGAATTCAGAAAACTCTCAAAAGAGTATTCCGACCTGACCGAAATTGTTAATGCCTATAATAATTATCTCAACCTGAAGAAAGAATATGACGAGAATAAAGACCTGATGTATAACTCGGGAGATTTTGAACTGAAAGAGCTCGCAAAAGAAGAAGTCGAAAGAATCGAACCCGTGCTGATTGAATCAGAGAACCTGATAAAAGAACTGCTGGTTCCTAAAGACCCTATCGATGAAAAGAATGCTATTCTCGAAATAAGAGCAGGTACAGGCGGAGACGAAGCATCGCTTTTTGCCGCAGAACTCTACAGGATGTACTCTCGATACTTTGAAGTCAAACGCTGGAAAGTTGAAGTGATTGATTACAGCGAATCTTCTATACCGGGAGGGCTGAAAGAAGCTGTTGTTAACGTTATCACAAAAGGTGCTTACGGCGAACTGAAGTATGAAAGCGGAGTTCACAGAGTCCAGCGTGTTCCTAAAACTGAGGCTAACGGCAGGGTGCATACATCAGCGGCATCAGTTGCAGTACTTCCTGAAGCTGAAGATTTTGATGTTGAGATAAATGATAATGACCTGAAAATAGATGTCTATCGTTCAGGCGGAGCAGGCGGTCAGAATGTCAACAAAGTTGAAACGGCTATTCGTATTACTCATAATCCTACAGGACTCGTTGTTATATGTCAGGATGAGCGTTCACAGCTGAAGAACAAACTTAAAGCGATGAAAGTCCTGCGCTCAAGGCTTTATGAAATGGAACTTGAAAAGCGTACCAAAGAAACAAGCTCTCAACGAAAGGAAATGGTGAAAACCGGCGACCGAAGCGAGAAGATTAGAACTTATAACTTCCCTCAGAACAGACTTACTGACCACAGAATAGGGCTAACCTTGTACAATCTTACCGATGTTATGCAGGGCGACCTTAATGAGATTATCGAGAAGCTTAAAATGGCTGACAGGGCAGAGAAATTGAGCGAGCATTAATTATTATGAATCTCAAAGATAGTTTTCTTCTTTTGAAACCTTTGCGTATCTTCTTCGTTATTTAAAGTAAGTGTTTTTCTAATTATTATTTTTAATTATTGAAGTCGTTAATTCTAATTATTTTGTATTTTCTTTCCGTCAGTTTTGTACATTCACAGATAACGAATGATACATTACAGACTAATGATTCATCTTCCTTTAAACCAAATATAAACCTTGATGTAAGCGTTCCGAGAATTAATTCTTCGGATATTGAAGTTGACGGAAATCTTAACGAATCTGCATGGCTGAAAGCTCAAAAGTTTGAAAACTTCAGTGAAGTAGAGCCGGGCGATAACACAAAACCCTCTGTAAATACTGATGCTTTTTTGTTTTATGACGATGAAAACATATATGTTGGATTTAAATGCTATGAACCTGATATTAAAAGCCTTAGAAAAACATTCACTTCAAGGGATATGATTTTCAGCGATGACTGGGTCGGATTCTTTTTTGATACTTACAACGAAAAGAAACAAGCTTACGAGCTAATAGTTAATCCTTACGGTATTCAGGCGGATTTGATGTGGAATGCCCCGGGTAATGAAGATGAAACCTTTGATATGATATGGTACTCCGATGCGAAGGTTCATGATAAAATGTGGACTGCGGAAATAGTAATTCCTTTTAAAAGCATCAGGTTTCCGAATAAAGCCGAGCAAGTTTGGAACTTCCACCTATTCCGCAATCACCCAAGAGTTAACCGAGAACAAATTTCATGGGCTCCAATCTCAAGAGATGACCCGACTTTATATACAAGAGCAGCAAAAATGTCGGGAATAACCAATATTAAAGGAGGTAACAATTTTGAAGTACTTCCTTACGCCCTGGGTTCACAGCAAGGTTCAATCTCGGACTTTGAAAATGCAGATTCGGAATTTAATAATGAAAAGATTAAAGGACAGTTCGGAGTTAATGTAAAGTATGGAATAACATCAAACTTAACTTCCGACCTAACGATTAATCCCGACTTCTCTCAGGTCGAATCCGATGCTGCACGTGTGGACGTAAATAATACCTTTGCACTTTTCTATCCCGAAAAAAGACCCTTCTTCATCGAAGGAAGCGATATTTTTAAGTCGCCTATGAATGTTGTTTACACTCGTTCTATAAATAATCCTTTGTTTGCTTTCAAATTAACCGGAAAGATTGGAAGAACTGACGTTGGTTATACTGTTGCCTACGACCAGAACTCGCCGTTTATTCTACCATTTCAGGAATATAGTGATTTCATCTCTTCGGGCAGAAAATCAACCTCCAATATTTTAAGATTAAAGCAGGCAATCGGCACTAATGATTCCTATGTTGGTTTAGTATTTACAGACAGACAAGTTAACAAAGATACAAAAGGAACTTTTGACGTTGACGGATATAACAGGGTGTTCGGATTTGACGGCAATTTCAGGTTTCTTGAAAATTATTCCATTACTTTCCAGACACTGAGACATTTTACACGGGAGATTAATTACCCCGATTATGATAACCCGAATAAATTTGATGATAATAAATATACAGCAGCACTTGACGGGGAATACTTTGCTGGAAACTCAAACTATCTTTCATTCGACAGAAGCGCACGGCACTGGAATTTTAGTGTCGGTTATAATGATGCTTCTCCTGTTTCCAGACTGGATGACGGATTCAATTCTAACAATGATTATAGACAAATACAAACTTCGCAATCGTACATGTTCTACACCGATGGCAAGATAATAACTCGAGTTCAACCCAATGTTTTCGGATATTTGAAATATGATTATGACGGCAGAATAAAAGAACAGTTTGCCAACATAAATTTATGGTTCAGACTACCGTTTCAGATAAGCACAAATTTTGGAATGTTCTTAGTAAACAATGAATGGTTCGGAGGAGTCTTCCACGAAGGAGTAAGAAGAGTAAATATGAGCGTTAATTTTCAGACTTTTAACTGGTTAAACGGCGGAATGTATGCTCAAACAGGAAGAGCAATCGTAAGAGAACAAAATTCCTATATCGGGTATGTGAATAATCTTGAACTATGGGGCACAATAAAACCTATTGACAGAATAACCCTTGACAACTCCTATGTATATTATGAACTTCTGAAAGCATTTGGAGGCGAGAAAATATTTGCAGGTTATATATTCAGAAATAAAACTAATATTCAGATTACAAAAAGCCTGTCTGCGAGACTTATATTTCAGTATGATAGCTTTTCAGGAAATTTTAACTTTTCACCGCTTGTAAGTTACAAACTTAATCCTTTCACAATTTTCTATGTGGGATCAACTTATGATTACAATGAGCTAATGACTCAGGGAAATATATCAAAGCAAGTCCTAACGGACAGACAGTACTTCCTGAAACTACAGTATCTATGGAGAATGTAAATTTTCTTCTGCAGTAATATTATTTGTGTTTGAGCAAACCGTATTTCGACAATAATTTAATGTTCTTTCTTATCATGTTCAGAGAAAACATATTCTGATTGTTTGCCCATGTGTTAATCAACTCCCTGAAAGCTCCGTGTAAAAACAGGCTGGATATCTTTGGATTAATTTCTTTATTATAAACTCTTAGTTTTATTCCATCCTTAATAATCTTGTTGCCCAGACGGTTAAACATTTCATAATATGGAGTGAATTCTTTCGGATTGCGCATGAGCAATCTTTGCTGTTCATGTGCAATGACTATCGCTATGGAAGTATTCTCAGTGAATGTATCGAATATCATATCGATTAATGCATCATGTTTCTTCTCAATCGATAGGTCTTTAAGTGCAACAGTATCTTTCAACTTGTGATAAAGACAACCCCAAACATCATCAAAAATCTTGTATAGGATATAGTCTTTGCTTTTGTAATATACATATACACTGCCTACAGAAACTTTTGCTTTCTTTGCTATCTCTGATATTTTTGCATTAAAAAAGCCTTTTGTGGCAAACACATGAATAGCAGCGTTAATGATATCTATTTCCTTGTTACCTTCCTTTTTTCTCATGGGATGTGGTAGTTAAATTGAATAATGATTCAATACAATTTAATAATTTTATAGATTTATTACAATAAAAAAGGGTTTCCCTTTAATGAGAAACCCTTTTTAAAAATCATATATTTAATCAAACAGTTTTTCTACGTCCTGATATTTTGAATGCATATCGTCAATTGCTTTGTCAATTACTGTTCCGTCATTCGTTTTTAGTGCATCTTTGAGTGCTACGGTCTTATCGACTAATTCCTTCGTAAGTTTCTGGTAGTCATCGGTTTTCGCTTCAAGTCTCTTAGGGAGCTTTGAAGTAATGCATGCTTCTGCTTTTGTTATCATTCCGTCAATCAATCCTTCGATTGATTTGTAATCTTTAGATGGATAAAATTTATGGAAGATAACATAAAGGTCTTTATGGTATGAATCAACTTCCTTGTTAACAGGTCTTAGTACTCTTACCATCATTTCAAAATCTGCATGAAGCTTCTCGGCGGCATCAAGCATCGCCTGATCATCTGCACCTTCTGCGGTTTTGTAATAATTCTCCGCAGATGCGTTCAGAACTTTCAGACCTTCCTGCCATTTGGCATTTTTATCCTGCATGATACCGGGCAGTTTTGCGTTGTTGATTTTTTCAATGTATGGCTTAATCTTATCCACCATACCTTTTAATGCCGCAATATCTTTCGTGGGATATGCTTCGTGCCAGATAACGTAAATAACATCATGAAATTCTGACAATTCGGGTACGTTAGATGTTATTTCCGTTGAATCAATCGAATGCTGAGCATTTGAATCTATTGCTATTAATGATAAAACAGCAAACATAAAAATAAAAAGCTTTTTCATAAATTGATTTTTCCTCCGTTTAATTTATAATATTTTAATTACTTCGACAATATTGACGCTTCATTGCTAATTTTGCCTGCCTCCTCTGTACCTGTGTTTTTTCTGAAGACCCTTCCCAAAATAACAATTACTATCCCGCATAAGAATCTTATTCCTGTTGTTAGACCATTTTTCATTAACTCCACCATCTTCAGGCGGAATATAATCAGGTCTTTTAACAGTCTGTTTTCTAATGGGTTTAACAATCTTCTTTATAACAGAATCTTTAACTAGTTCAACCACAGTATCAATTTTCACTACAGTACTATCGCTGCTATTTACATCTTTATTTTCTGTTTTACAGGAGAATATTAAGGCAGATAATACAAATATAATTATAATATTTCTTTTAAAATATTCCAAGTTACATCTTATTTAGCAAAATACGTGCCTAAGATTTTCCTTTGATACCCCATTTTTCGAGACGATATCTGAGATTTCGCTCGGATATGCCGAGAAGTTTTGCTGCTGCCGTTTGATTGCCGTTAGTTTTTTGCAGTGCATTTGTTACCAGTGTCCTTTCAAGTAATTCAACCTTTTCAGTAAGGGATGTTCCTTCTTCAAAGCATGAATTAAAATCTTTTTCACTTCCGGGAGCTTTTATTCCGATTGGTATATCATCTGTTGTGATAATCTCATTTCGTGACAAAACTATTGAATGATGGACAATGTTTTCAAGTTCTCGAATATTACCCGGATAGTTGTATTTCATCAGCAAGTCAAGAGCTTCTTTAGAAAACTCAAGTTTTGTCTTATCAGTTTCATTTAAGTATTTCTTTAAAAATTCAGAAATCAGTAATGTAATATCTTCTTTTCTTTCTCTTAACGGCGGCAACTGTATATTGACTACATTAAGCCTGTAGAAAAGATCTTCCCTGAATTTGCCTTCCTTTATTAGGTCTTCAATGTTTTTGTTTGTTGCTGAGATAACTCTGACATCAACTTTTAACGTACTTGCACCTCCGACTCTTTCGAATTGCTCCTCCTGAAGTACTCTTAATAGTTTTACCTGCAGATGCATTGGCAGGTCTCCTATCTCATCAAGGAATATTGTGCCTTCATCCGCAATCTCAAATCTTCCTTTGTGCAGTTTTTCCGCGCCAGTAAACGCTCCCTTTTCATGTCCGAACAATTCGCTTTCAAGAAGGTTTTCGTTCAGTGCGGCACAGTTAACGGGTACAAACAGTTTATCCTTCCTTTTACTCGCGTAGTGAATAGCCCGTGCAAGAACTTCTTTACCTGTACCGCTTTCGCCAAGAATTAATACCGATGCTTTTGACGAAGCAACTCTTGCGGCAACATCGATAATTCTTTTCATATTAAGTGAATTTGTAATGACCCCTTCAAGTTTATTGCTCGATTCAAGCTGCTCTTTTAGAAACTTTAATTCTGATTTAAGGTTATTCTTTTCAATAATCCGTTTTATTACGAGTTCTATTTCATCAAGGTTGTATGGTTTTGTTATAAAATCATAAGCGCCGTTCTTTAAAGCCTTTACTGCAGTCTCTACTGATGCGTACGCTGTCATAATAACTACAGATATATCGGGATTAATTTCCTTTAGGTTTGTAAGAAGGTCTATTCCGGAGGCTCCCGGCATTTTAAGGTCAGAGAGAATAACATCGATTATATTCTTCCGAACTACTTCCAGTGCCGTTTCAGCTGAATCTGCTTCCAGAACTTTGAAACCGCGGCTTTTAAGGTCTCCCGCCAGAACCTGTCGTTGAGCTTTTTCGTCGTCTACTATTAATACAGTTGTATCCATTATGGTAAAGTAATTATGAATTTAGAACCCTTGTTTATTACGCTTTCTACTTCTATTGTCCCGTTATGCTGTAGAATTATCTGCCTTACAATACTGAGACCCATTCCCGTTCCGTTGTTCTTTGTCGTGAAATAAATATCGAATATCTTTTTAAGATTTTCTCTGGAAATACCTGATCCATTATCGCTGATTATGAATACATTTCCCTTTTTACTTGAAGTGAAATCTATATTAATTTCTCCGCCTTTATGTGAGGCTTCAACTGCGTTTCGTATGAGGTTAATAAAGACCTGCTTCATTTGCTGATAATCGAACGTAATTTTCCCGCTGTTCTGAACATTTACCTTAATATTTACTTCATGATCAGTTGCCTGTACTTCAGCAATCTTAATTATTTCGTTTAGAAATTCATTCACTTCATACTCTGCAACCATAAGTCTTGCCGGTTTTGTGAACCTTAGGAACTGTTCGATTATTGAATTAACCCTGTGAGATTCCGAATGAAGTATCTCAAGAAGAGAAGAAAAATCTTCGGAGTTTACTTTGCTGTTGTATTCTCTTTCCAGACGCTGAGATATCATTATTATTGTATTAAGAGGATTTCTTATCTCATGCGCAACGCCTGATGCAAGTTCTCCCATAGCAGTGAACTTCTCATTCTGTAAAAGTTGCTTTTCAATTTTCCTGACATCAGTAATATCTTCAATGAGAAGAGAGTATGTGCTTAGCGATGAGTTGATTTCTTCTGTCGAAGCAGAGTTAAGCATCAAAGTTCTATTCACACCATTAACTAAAGTTTCAATTTCATAGTTATCAAGTTTTTCTTTCTTGCACATGATAGAATATATATCCGTGGATATATTATTTAGTGTATCAAGATTTATAATTTTATTATTAATCTCATTTACTGAAAGCATTTTGTAAGCAGACCTGTTGAATATTATAATTCTATCAGAGCTGTCAACTGTAATCAATGCAGGTGACAGGTTTTCTATTATGTTTCCTGTCAGAGTCTGAATACGCTTATATTCTTCAGAAACAAGATTATAGTTCTGGTTTGAAATTATAACGGACAGAATAATTACAGTAATGACAATGACTATAAGCGAAACGACTATTGCTCGTGTAAGCATTCTTGTTTCGGACGAGTAAATCTCATCCATGGAAAGACCTACCCTGAATACTCCAATCTTTTTGCCATCCATCTTGAAAAGACTAACAGCCTCATAAACCGACTTGTTTTCAAACTGCACGATACGTGATAAACTTATTTCGGAATCGAATACTTTTCTCAAGTCTTCGTCATTTGTAAAGTTAGAGAGCTCATCAACGTTCTTGTTAGCGGCAAGAATCTCATCGGGTCCCTGAAGCAGAATGTATTCAATGCCTGTTCCAGAGCCCATATCGAGAATAAGCTTACCAAATCCTATTTTATTCTTAAAGTTCAGATATGATTCTGCATCGAGATTTACGACAATAACTCCGTTGCCGAAAGCACGTCTTACAGCAACAGCATATCGGTTTCCTTTTTCAAGTCTTGCTTCTTTTAGTCCTATAATGATTTCAGTTTCTTTACCTTCATAGAGGGGAGCAAGATATTGATCGGGCGAGTATTTTCCCTTTTTGAACTGGTGAGAAGTGTCAAGTCCTGCATTACTAAAGACTCTCTCTTTATTCTGATTAAAGACATTAATGCGGTAAACCTCGTTTTCATTTGCAATCTGTATAAGCACATCATCGTTTATCAGATTTAAGCTGTCGAGTCTTGATATGTTTTTTGCTATACCGAGTAGGTGCTGAGCAAGAAGGCTTTCCATTTCACTGTCTGAGAAAATTGAACTTTCACTGCTCTTTGAGACTACGTGAAGAATCGAGCTTGAGTATTCGTTAAGCAGATGGTAGATTTCATTTTTATTTGCGTTGTATTCGTATATGGTGGAAGCAATTATAATCAGAATAAGTGTGACTGAAATAAATATTATACTTTTGGGTTTAAGTAATGAAATCTTCCTTATATTTATTTCGGTGTTCTTTATCATGTCATTAAATTATGATAAAAGTATTACAGATAAAATGTAATTAATCGTTAAAGACTCCAATAAAAAAGGCGGTGAATAAAATTCACCGCCTTAATTATACTGAATCCTAATAATTATTTGACGAGCATCATTTTCTTTGTTGTAACAAATGAACCTGCTTCCATCTTATAGAAATAGAAACCACTTGAGAATTCTTCACCGCTGAAATCAACGGTATAATACCCCGCAGCCTTATTTTCGTTTAGAAGGACTCTGAGTTCACGTCCGAGAAGGTCAAAGATTGTAATCTTAACGAATCCGTCCTTTGGAAGAGCAAAGTTAATCTTTGTTGACGGGTTGAAAGGATTCGGATAGTTCTGGCTTAAGTCATATTTCACAGGAATGTTTTCGTTGTTGTTATTACCTATTCCAGTAGGAGCAATCTGATAACCTGTAATGTTAATATTATCAATATACCACCCATCCCAGTTAAGAGAGACGTCGTTTGAATCTCTGAAACGTACTTTCATATTTGCAGAGCCGTTGACATTAGAAGTAATATCGTAGCTATGATATTTCCATGCTGAGGAATCCTTACCGGTGAACGATGCAATTTTCTGCCACGATGTACCGTTATTGCTCGATACTTCGACAAAGCCGTAATCATAGCCTGTTTCGAGTGCATATTTCTGATACCAGCTTAAATAAACGGCGGGATATGAAGAGACATTTATCGAATTTGATATCATAGGATTATTGCCGCTGCTTGTAGATGTTCCTTTAAATGAGTGTGTCGGTGAATAATATTTATTTGTTACAATTGACCAGTTTGTCATTGTCGGGAAGTTTACATTTCCATTTTCCGCACTGTCGCGTAATATAGCATAACCATTACCTACAAAGATGCTGACGTTTTTATCGTACATAGTTAGCGTGTCATTCTGTCTTACACGCAGTCTTGCGTATATCACTGAATTAATTGGACATGATGCACCAATAGTGAAATTGAATGTTACGCTATCGGAGACGAACACACCAAGAGAAGGTTTAGTAAAAATCTGAGTAGGCACTGAAAGATATCCTGATAAAGGTGTAAGTTCAACCTTGATATTTGAAGCAGCTATCTGTCCTTTATTTCTGAATACAACTTTCAGATTTCCTGATTCACCCTGTGTGTATGAGACTTTATTTAGTGCCGCTGTTTTTAATCCTACATAATCTCCTGCGACGAGACAAATGTACTTATTCATTTCAAGACAAGATTGTGCAAGAGGAAGAATTTCTGCCATAGTAGGCCAGAAACCGGTTGTTCCGACTTCAGGTGTCATTGCGAATCTGTGCTCTGCGTGGCCTGTTGAGTCATTGCTGTAGCACCAGTCAATATCGCCTCCGCGTACATAATATGCAACTGTTCCGTATGGTGTTCCAAAAAGGAATCCGTTTTCTGCAACGATATCATTACCATATTCATTATACACTGCGTCATCAGGAGTTGGAATAGGGTCGCACCATCCCCAGGGTTTAATTAAATAATTTCCGTAAGTATGATAATCAAGCTGAACTCTGAAGTTTCTTGAATTAAGGAATGTTTTAAAGTTTTGAGTTTCAGGTTCTGAAAAAGGACTTGGACCTCTGTAAGTATCAGATGAAGGTGAAGTTGAAGAACCTCCGTTTGTCGAGTTCCAGAAATTATAAGTACCAAAGTTACGATTTAAATCAACACCAGGTCCGCCCATTGTAGTATTACGGTTTTTTCTCCATTGACCGCCTCCATTTGGACTTATTGTCTGGTTATAAACATATCCGTCTGGATTTATGAAAGGCGTGAAATAAATTTCTCTGTTATTAAGTATGTAAGTAGCAATTGGGTCGATGTTATAATTTTCGACAAGCCAGTAAACAAAGTACAGAATGTTGGACATACCAAGCGGTTCGCGAGCATGTGTAAGAGCGTTTAACCAAACTTCGGGTCTGCCTGTAGGGGCTGCAGGATTTTTAGTAATCCTGACTGTCCACATTGGGCGGTTCTCAAAGCTGTTTCCAATTGACCATTTAGCAGATACCAGTGAAGGATATTCAATTGCAAGGGTGTCTATTTTTCCGATTGCCTCTGCCCATTTCAGATGACCACCCATAGTTCCATAAATTGAGTGAGTTACGGAATAGTCCTGCTGAGACTTTATCAGTGCCTGCTGAATTTCAGCAGGGCTCATTTTAGGAATACTATTATAGTATTCCATCCAGTCGGCAATCTCAACTGTATAAGAGACACCTGATTTATTTAGCATTGTAATTTCAGATTCTGACAGCCATGTTTCAAAATATTCACCGGGTTTCCGGATACCGCCGTCGAGGTGTAAATCGTTGTTAGTAAGTTTTTTGAAATCGTAATCAGATCTGACGTATATTCTAACTTTAGAATATTTTTCCTGTCCCGTTGATGCATTATTCTGAGCAAATGAAGTTGTGAAAAATAAAACTGCAAATGCAAGAATAACTGCGGAGAGAAGTAAGTTCTTTTTCAAAGTGATTATATAAAAATTAATAAAAAGTTAATTATCTATCGTATAAAATAACTAATTATTTCAATAAAATTAAGTATTAAAGTTAAATCATAAATAAGATTATTAGGGAAAAACAGGTCCAAATCGAGAATTTTTGCTTTATTGGGTTACAAATATTGAAAGAATATTGCATTTATTAAGGATTTTTGGAGATTCCTGTATTGTTTTAGGGGATAATGTTAACGAACAAAGATTTTTGGGGAAGAGGGTTTCCTTTTGACTTTTATTGTCGGTGTGCAAAAAGTAAATTCCAAGATTATACAATTTTGAAGACGTTAAAAGCTGAAAATACAAAGAGGAAGAAAAAGGAAGAGATTCCGGGCGATGCCAACAAGTTCATAATCGTTAAGGGGGCAAGATCTCACAACTTAAAGAACATTGATATAAGTATTCCGAAATACAAGCTTATTGTATTTACGGGTGTAAGCGGGTCTGGTAAATCATCGCTTGTTTTTGATACTATATATGCAGAGGGACAGAGAAGGTATGTAGAAAGTCTTTCTTCTTATGCCCGCCAGTTTCTTGAGAAAATGAATAAACCAGATGTCGATTCGATATCAGGACTTGCACCCTCTATGGCAATTGAGCAAAAATCAACATCAAGAAATTCACGTTCTACGGTTGGTACCACAACAGAAATATATGATTACCTTCGATTACTTTATGCAAGGATAGGTGATACACATTCACCGATAAGCGGAAAAATAGTAAGAAAAGATTCGCCTGCATCAATAATAAAAGAGTTGTCGAAAAAAGTCAGCGCCAAGCTTTTTGTAATGATAAATTTCAATCCGAATAATATTAACAAATCCACATATATAAACAATTTAAGAGAAAAAGGTTTTTACAAGTTAGCTTATAAAGATGAGATAGCAGATTTGAATGAAATTGATGAAACATCAATGAACAAAATGATTGATGATGCAAAGGAAGGTAGTTTATTCGTTGTTATTGACAGGATGAATTTTAACAGCGGAGATGCAGAGTCTGTTTCAAGATTAACGGAATCACTTGAGACTGCATTTAATGAAGGAAGCGGATTTCTGACAGTAAGAACTTATGATAATGAGAAATATACAGACACGAAGTATAATAAGTTTTTTGCGGCTGACGGAATGACGTTTGAAGAGCCTGAGCCGAGAATGTTTTCTTTTAATAATCCGTTTGGAGCATGCAAAAAATGCCAAGGGTTCGGAAGGACTATGGATATTGATTATGACCTTGTAATACCTGATAAGAACAGGTCAATTATGAATAATGCCATTGCACCTTTTGCTACGCCAAAGCATTCTGTGCATTTAACAAACCTGATTCTTGAATCGGACCAGTATGGTATATCTCTGAATAAACCGGTTAAAGCACTGAGCGAGAAAGAAATTGAATACATATTCAAAGGCGGCAAGAAGTATATCGGCATATATAAGTTTTTCAAGAATGTAGAGCGAGAGGCATTGTACAAACTTCATTACAGGGTGCTGCTTAACAGGTACAGGGCTTTTACAACATGCAGTGAATGCGGCGGGGGACGGCTAAGGAAAGAAGTATTATACGTGAGAGTAGGAGACAAGAATATTTTCGAAATAGTGAAGATGACGATTAAGGATGCTTACGATTTCTTTGTCAACCTGAAACTTGACAAGACGAAGAAAGAAATATCTGCAAGGATACTTGAAGAAATACTTAACAGGTTAAAATACCTGATAGACGTCGGGCTTGTGTATTTAACGCTTGACCGCCTGTCCGCGACTCTTTCAGGCGGCGAGGCGCAAAGGATAAATCTTGCAACTTCTTTAGGATCGTCGCTTGTGGGTTCAATTTATGTACTCGATGAACCGTCAGTCGGTTTGCATCCGAGGGATAACGAAAAGCTGATTAATATAATGAAGTCGCTGAGAGACATAGGAAATACAGTGCTGGTTGTTGAGCATGACAAGGACATGATAAGAGAAGCCGATGAAATTATAGACATAGGGCTGAATGCAGGGGAGAACGGCGGTGAGGTGATTTTTCAGGGAGATTATAACGGACTGAAAAGCAATAACATTTCATTAACCGCAAAGTATTTAAACGGACAGCTTAAGATAGAATCAAATAAATTAAATAAAGATATTAAAGAGTGCAGCAGATTTCTAACTATAAAGGGTGCGAGAGCAAACAATCTTAAGGATATAACTGTCAGAATTCCTATAGGTTATTTCACATGTGTTACTGGCGTAAGTGGTTCGGGAAAATCCACTCTGGTTAACAATGTCATATACGGATCGCTAAAGAAAAACCTTGAGGGCTTTTATGAGGATACGATAGGCGAATACGACGAGATTGCCGGGTATGAAATGTTTGAGAATGTTGAAATGATAGACCAGTCACAAATCGGCAAGACAGTTAGGAGCAATCCTGTCACGTACATAAAAGCATTCGATATAATTCGTGAGACATTTGCAGCAAGTCCGCTTGCACGAAGACGGGGATTTGACAGCGGAACATTTTCATTCAATGTTCAAGGGGGCAGGTGTGAAATGTGCGAAGGTGCGGGCGTTATAAAGGTTGAGATGCAATTTATGGCAGATATTTTTCTTGAATGCGAAGTCTGCGGAGGTAAGAGGTACAAAACAGACACTCTTGAAGTTAAACTGCAGGGCAATAACGGCTTGCACAAGAATATTCATGAAGTACTTGAACTTACTGTAACGGAAGCAATAAAGTTTTTTAAACCATTTCCTAAGATAGTAAAGAAGCTTAAAGTGCTGGATGATGTAGGGCTTGGATATATTAAACTGGGGCAGTCGGGTTCAACGTTATCGGGCGGCGAGTCGCAAAGGGTAAAGCTTGCGTATCATCTCGTGCATCAATCAGGTTCAAAGAACACACTTTATATTTTCGATGAGCCGACGACCGGACTTCACTATCATGATATTTCAAAACTGATGAAATGCTTTGATGCACTGATTAAAAAAGGGAACACGGTTCTTGTTATAGAGCATAACCTTGAAGTGATAAAGAATGCGGATTATGTGATTGATCTTGGTCCGGATTCGGGGAGCGGCGGGGGATACATCGTAGGTACGGGAACTCCAAAAGAGATTTCATTATTAAAAGATTCATACACTGGAAAGTATTTAAAAGATATAATATGACAAAGATAAAAAGCATAATAAAGAATCACAAGCTTACAATTATACTAACGATGGTTGGCTTAATAGGCGGATATATTTACTGGAATTACTGGGGATGCACAGACGGATGTCCGATAAGGTCAAACGCGTCGATGATGACTGTTTACGGAGGGCTGATAGGGGGGCTGCTTGGAAACGTGTTTCAGGGATTCGGAAAAAAGAAGGGAAAGACGGAATAGGAATAGTTTTTATTAACTTATTTAAAAAGCCCCCTGGTTTCTAAATCAGGGGGCAGGGTAATTCGAAGGAATCCGTATTATTATATTGGCACCTCGAATTAAGATTATTTATTTCTGTTTTTATTTTATCATCAACATTTTCTTCGTCATGACGTTCAGCTTTGCGTTGCTCTCCGCTATAATACGGTAGAAGTATGCTCCGCTTGCGATTTTACTGCCGTTGAAGTCTATTGTGTGATATCCCGCACTGCGTAACTCATTATTCAGAAGTTTCTGCACTTCACGTCCTGTCATGTCGTATATCAGTATAGTTACTTTACCATCCGAGGGCAGCTGAAAGTCTATCTTTGTAGTAGGATTGAACGGATTTGGGTAATTCTGACTCAAATCTAACGATGTCGGAAGTCCGACTTCGATTGTACCCGTAAGATTGTGGTATGCAAAGTTTCCGTTGTAATCCACCTGTTTAAGCCGGTAATTGTATTTTCCAGAGTTCAGTTTCTTATCGTCAAATTTATATGATGTCTCCGTATTTGTCGTGCCTTTTCCATCCATATAACCAACTTTCGCCCATATCCCGTCTATATTCTTTCTTTCTATTTCAAATCCTTTGTTATTTGTTTCTTTCGCCGTTCTCCAGTTAAGTGTTACACCGCGGGTGTTTGTAATATTTGCAGTGAATGACGCTAATTCTACCGGTAAAGGTATATCTATAATATCTGAATACGTCTTGTTTGTTCCTATGAATTCCGTTGACCCCGCCCCATTCCAAAAATATATTTTCGTAATGTCCTGCTGGAATGTTATCGCATGGTTAAAAGACGCAAATGAAGCCGCGCTTGTCTGTAATCTGAATTTTGCGACTTTGAGAGTTGAATTGGGAGCAAGAAAAGGACCTGCTCCGGGATCACTTTCTGTAGTTCTGATGACGTCACCTGATGTATAAGTTGCAGTCGGTGCTGAACCTCCTAAATCTGAAGAACCATCCACCATCGACCAGGTTATTGTGCCGCCATTAAGCACCGATGTGTTATACGTCCATGAATAAATTGCATTAGAATACTGCCAGTCTGCGCCGCCGGTATTCTTGATGTAACAGTCAAATGATATTGAATTCGCAGATTCAAATATCAGATTCTCTGCCCTTACTTGGACTGACTGCGCTCCTGCATTCGTTATCATTGCCATCAGAATAAATGCTGAAATAAACGTTAATAAAGTTAGCTTTTTCATAATTTTTTACCTTTGTTAGTTTGTTAAATTGATTTTTGTTTCAGTATAAAATACTTAAATGCTTAAATACCAGCAATAAACCATTAGTATGAAAAAGGAACTACATCCAAAGCATGAAAGAGGACTACATCCAACAGACGGAATTAAAAGGAGTTTGGTTAAAGTGAGCTAATATTAGATATGTGAATTAAATTTAATTAATAAACGCCGCATAAATATTTAAGCAGTCAACTTGCGCTAATTAAAAACAATTAGAAGGGAAAAATAGAACGCGGATCTGTCGAAGAGATTGCAGACAGGTTCTCGCAGATTAGACTGATTTAAACTGATAAAGATTGAATTGTTACAAAGAGCAAGAACCTAAAATGTTTTAAACGCAGAGTACGCAGAGAGCGCAGAGAAGATATTTTATTGTTGCTAAGAGCAAGAGAATTACCACAAATAATCAAAACCTAAAACAACCAAACCACCAAAAACTTATTATTCTAAAACACCAAAACTAAAACTACCAAGCACTAAAATAGAGTTTATAGATTAGAGTTTTCGAAGGATATCCCAGGAGTAAATACCGGTGTCGTGGCCGTCTTTCCATTTTATTGACACAGCGTAGTTTCCGACCGCTTCGATGCTTGCTATTTCATAGAAGCCGGCAGCCTTGAATGGTGTCTTAATAGGGATATAGCTTTCGAAGATTACGGACTCGCCTTTGCAGTTTACGCAGGGGCATTCATCGCGCAGTTTTGTTAAAGGAATTTCGTTAACTTTGCCGTCATTCCATTTAATCAGTAAAGTATTATTATCAGTTTTCTTTATTTGTGTAGGAAATAATTCTGCCATATATATTTAAATTTGTAATTCTGTTAAAGTTAATATAAATAATGTTTCCGAAAAGTAATATACCCGCAAACATGAAAATATTTCTCAGTCCGATGACGGGAGTTATCAAAGAATACATCAACGGTCCTATCATGTTGCCAAGAATCGTAAAGCTTGAAGCAACTCCCATGAGACCGCTTTTTCTTTCGTCGGGGGAGATATTACTGATAACGCTGTAGAATACAGGAATCATTCCACCGATACAAAATCCGAGAATGATACGCAAAGGAATCAGTAAAATATACGAGAACACGAATGAATGAAGAGTTAATGCCACGACACCAATGGACATTGCGATGAAAAGATTTTTATTAACACCTTTTTTGTCGTTCATCTTTCCCCAAAGGGGTGAAGAAACGGCAGTTGCAATTCCCGTAACTCCGAACAGGACCCCCGATATTGTTGAAAGAAAATCTCTGTTATCTATCAAAGACTCGATGAACAGTGCAAATCCGGGCTGAGTAATGGAGACAGCCATTTGAGTTATTGCAATTGAAACAAGGACAGTGGATAGAGTTTTATTGCTGAAAGAATATTTAAGATTATCGAAAACACTTAACTTTTTTCCGGTAACGACTTTTGAATCCTTAACCATGAATATTACGAGAATGCCGCTGATGAGACAAACAGAGCCGGTTATAAAGAAAACAAGTCTATGAGAAGTTATATCTGCTATGATACCGCCGATAAGCGGACCGATGATAGTACCAGCAGATATAGCCATTTGCAGGATTCCAATGTTGTAACCTGATTTTTCTTTCGGCGAGCTTGCTGAAACGAGAGCGAGTGATGCAGGAATGAATCCGCTTGCCGCGCCCTGAAACATTCTGAACATAACCAGCTGATAAACATCCTGAGACATACCGACAAGAAACTGTGAAATTGAAAGTCCGATGATTGCTCTTACGACCATAGATTTCTTCCCGTATTTATCGCCGAGCATTCCCCAGACAGGAGTCAGGAAGAACGACAAAATAAACGGACCTGCAAATGCAAGTCCGCTCCAGCGTTCAACTTCGGACTGATCTGTGACTCCGAGATCTCTTATGTAGAGAGGAAGAAAGGGAACAACCATACTCATACCGATCATGGTGACGAAAAGTGCAACCCAGATTACGTATAAGTTCTTTTTGGATGTGTCCAATACTATTTAACGACAACGTTGACCATCTTGTTTTTAACGATGATAATCTTAATTATTTCTTTACCGAATATATGTTTCTTAACCAATTCATCATCGAGTGCAATCTGCTCGAGATCTTTTTCGGGCAGGTCGTTTTCAATTTCCTTCTTTGCGCGTACTTTTCCGTTAACAGAGAATGCGACAGTAATAAGAGATGCTTTAGTTAGCAGCTCATCATACACAGGCCACTTTTCGAAAGCAAGAGAATTCTTATTACCCATTCTTTGCCAGAGTTCTTCAGCAAGATGAGGTGCATAAGGAGACAGCAGTAAGACAAAAGTATTAATTATTTCTCTGCTAATCTTTTCTGCTTTATAAAGTTCATTAATAAAAATCATCATCTGTGCAATTGATGTGTTGAATTTCATGTCGCCGTCTTCAATATCGTTAGTGAGTTTCTTGATAGTGAAATGCAGGAGTTTGTTCATTTCTTCTGTAGGATTATCATCAAATATTTTAGAGTTTAGATCTCCTGTTCTTTCATCAACGACGAGTCTCCAGACTCTGCTAAGAAATCTGTGAATACCGGCAATACCCTCATTGCTCCATGGTTTTGTAGCGTCGAGAGGACCCATGAACATTTCAAAAAGCCTTACAGAATCTGCACCGTACTGATTTATCATATCGTCTGGGTTAATAACATTGCCGCGTGACTTGCTCATTTTAACACCGTCTTCGCCGAGAATCATTCCCTGATTGTAGAGCGACCCGAAAGGCTCGGAGGTTGTAACATAACCAAGGTCAAAAAGAACCTTGTGCCAGAACCTTGCATAAAGAAGATGAAGCACAGCATGTTCAGAGCCGCCTATATACAAGTCAACCGGCATCCAGTATTGTTCCTTTTCCTTGTCGCAGAATATTTCATCGTTGTTCGGGTCTATGTATCTCAGGTAATACCAGCAGGAGCCAGCCCACTGAGGCATTGTGTTTGTTTCTCTTTTAACATTTTTGCCTGACTGCTTATCGGTAACATGAACCCAGTCTTCAATCAAAGATAACGGAGATTCTCCCGTCTTGCTTGTTGTATATGAGCTGACATTCGGAAGTGTTACAGGCAGGTCTTCTTCCCTGAGAGCTTTTATCGTATGTTCATCAAAATAAACAAGAGGGAACGGCTCGCCCCAGAATCTTTGTCTTGAAAAGAGCCAGTCTCTAAGTCTGTAATTTATGTTTCTTCTGCCGATACTTTTATCTTCCAGCCACTTAATCATCTTCTCTTTTGCTTTCGAAGTTTTAAGTCCTGTAAGGAAACCTGAATTTATTGCATAACCTTCTTCCGTATAGCACAGCTTGCCGTTTTTAACATCTTCGAGATACTGCGAGAACTCTGTAGATGAGCTGCTAATAAGCTTTTCGAGCCCCTTGCCTGAAATAATAATATCGCCGTTTGCAGAAGATATCTTTTTGAAAGCAACATGCTTAAACTTTTCGTTTGCAACTACGGGAATAATTTCAAGACCGAATTTTACTGCAAACTCGCTATCCCTTTCATCATGACCGGGAACACTCATGATAGCGCCTGTGCCGTAACTCATGAGAACGTAGTCGGAAATGTAAATTGGAATTTCTATGTTGTTAGCGGGATTTACAGCATAGGCACCCGTGAAGACTCCTGACTTTTCCTTTGAAAGTTCGGAGCGTTCGAGGTCGGATTTTCTTGCCGCTGTCTGAATGTAATCATCAACTTCATCTCTTTTATCCGGTGTTGTAATATCATTTATAAGAGGGTGTTCAGGTGCGAATACCATATAAGTGGCACCGAATAAAGTGTCGGGTCTTGTTGTAAAGACCTCAATTTCCCTGACGCCGTTAAGGCTTTCGCTTTTTACTTTAAACTTTATTACTGCACCTTCGCTTCTGCCAATCCAGTTCGTCTGGAGTTTCTTAATATTCTCAGGCCAGTCGAGTTTCTCAAGGTCGTCAATTAACCGCTGAGCATATTTCGTAATGCGAAGTTTCCATTGCTTCATTGCTTTCCGTACGACGGTATAACCCTTTTCGAGCTGTTCGGGCACTTCCTCATTGGCAAGAACAGTACCGAGTTCGGGACACCAGTTAACGGGAGATTCGGAGATAAACGCAAGACGCTGTGAATCTATGTAATCATCTCGATCTTTACCTTCGAGTGCAACGGGAATAGTAAGTTCTGAAATTGGTTTTGCTTTATTTTCAGCAGTATCGAAATAAGAGTTGTACAGTTTCAGGAACATCCATTGAGTCCATTTATAGTAAGATTCATCTGTTGTATTAATCTCTCTGTCCCAGTCATAAGAAAAACCGAGGGCTTGAAGCTGTGACCTGAATCTTATAACGCACTCTTCTACACCTATTCTCGGATGAATCTGTTTCTTCAGCGCGAACTGCTCCGCAGGAAGTCCGAAAGCATCCCAGCCCATAGGATGCATGACATTAAAACCTCTCATGCGTTTATACCGGGCAATGATATCCGTTGCTGTGTATCCTTCGGGATGCCCTACATGCAAGCCGTCGCCGCTCGGATAGGGGAGCATATCAAGAACGTAGTACTTTGGTTTTGACTTATCAATCTCATCTAAATCCGGAGTTCTGAAAACTTTATTCTGAACCCAGAAGTCCTGCCATTTTTTCTCAATTAAAAGATGTTCGTATTTCATTATAGGTGTTTAGCGATTATTTATTAAATAGTGACTGCAGTTCTTTAAGCGTACTGTCATCGGCTTTCGGTCCGAGCATTGTTGAAATATAACCCTGATATTTTTCGAAGAAAACATCACCATCGGGTGTGACAGCTTTGAAATCTTTGCCGAGTCCATGCAGGGGATAGAGCTTTATGTGCGCATGATTAACGCCCATGCCTTCCATAACGAGAGCGGTTCTTTGAACGCCGAATCTTTCGTCAAGAATTTTACCCAGTTCTTTTGCTGAGAGTAAAAAGCGTGTATAAACATCATCGGGCATATCGAAATTATAAGAATCGAAATGCTCTTTTGGAATAACGAGAGTCATACCTTTGGTATTTGGAAAAATATCCAGAATAGCAAAAAACTCATCATTTTCCCATATTTTATAGGAAGGGATTTCACCCGATGAAATTTTACAGAAAATGCAATCGTCTTTTTTCATATAATTTTTGTATAATCTTAAATTTACGATTTCTAACGTCCAATTTCTATG
>JBHELA010000236.1:0-10883 GCA_041859005.1 Ignavibacteria bacterium | reverse complement strand
TTCTTCGTAAAGAATTCCTGGGGACCGATGGGACCGTTCAAGGGTTTCATTAATGTCTCCGAAACATATTTTGGTATTAATACTATCACAATCGTAATGCCGAAGGCAGGCTTAAAGCCTGATATCAGAGCAAAGCTGGGTATATAATTAATGTTAATAATTTATTAACAGATAATTAATTATTTAGTACTATAGTTTTGTTAAAATGTATTTTCATTTTGTATAACTTTTTTAACGATCAAGCAAATTAATACTATTCAGAGTATCACAGAGATTGATACTATTATATTATCGGATATACATCTCGGCTCTGAGGTTGCAAGACCGACTGAAGCAAAGGAGACTCTTAAGAAATATAATTTTAAGAGATTAATACTTCTTGGAGATATATTCGATGACCTTAATTTCAGCAGACTGAAAAAAGAACACTGGAATTTTCTGTCATACATCAGAAGACTTTCAAATCCAAAGAACAACATCGAGGTTATCTGGGTAGAAGGAAATCACGATGAAGGTCTTTCAAAAATCACATCACATTTTATCGGAATAAAAGTTTACAAAGAATATTCGTTTCAAATTAAGGATAAAAACATTCTTGCTATTCACGGTCATCAGTTTGACCGCTTCTTAAATGAGAACGTTGTAATAAGCAATATTGCAGCATTTATTTACGAAAAGATTCAAAAGATAGGGGGCGAAAAACAGTCTCTTGCAAGATGGGTGAAAGGTAAAAGCAAGGGGTGGTTAAGACTCTCTAAGAAAATCGCAAGAGGAGCTTCCGATTACGCTGCAAATAAAGGTTTCAATACCGTCGTCTGCGGACACACGCATCAACCGGATTCAGAATACTTCGCGAATAAAAACATTCATTTTTACAACACCGGCTGCTGGACTGATATACCACAAACATACATCATAATATCAGACAACGGAGAATTTGAAATTAAACGTGCGGAAAAGTTGGACAATTGATTTCTAAAATGCAAATGCCCGGAGGGTCAACACCGGACAATTTGCATTGGCTATGAACGAAGTGTAAATTGTGAGCACATTAACTAAGTTACATCCGGCAAAAGTAAATCTATACTATGAGTAATATTTTTACTTTCATCTATATTTGTTACAAATACTACATTCCGTTTATGGGAGAGTTCCTTCATATAGTCTAATACTTGTTCAAAGTTATTCTGCTTAAACATCATTTGAAAAATTATATTGCCTTTATTCTTAATGAACATTAAATATGGAAGAGTATTATTAGAATTCTTTTTCGGTTTAATTACTTCGCTGATGGTTGACTCGAATATTACTTCGTCGAATTCCTTTTTCTCTTTAAGCATGTACAAATTCTTTATATTGCCTTTTCTGCCCCTGTATGAAGATATTAGCAAGAGAACCCCACCCAGAAACAATATACTTAAAAACAAGAAATATGGGAGGTTTTCATTTGTTGTTGAATTTGATACAACTCTAATCATAATTAAAGCTGTTGATAAAACAAGCAATGTTAATGAAAAAGTGATTTGCTTTAAAAAGCATTTTGTTACGCATTTATGTAGTATGCAATTATTCATAATCTAATTATTTACTACAAATGTGAAATAATCATAATACTAAATTATAATGCAAATATTAAGAAAAGGTAAAGCAAAATAATTATTTAGATTTTCTAAAAGCAAAGAAATGTTGCTTAAAGTAGTTTTTGGGATAATTGGGAGTGTCGCTTAATCCATACTTCAAAGGTTTTCTTTTTGCCGGGTCGGGGAAAAATGCCGTTCTGAATATCCAATCCCATATCGCAAATTTTGTTGCGTAATTATTCTGATATTCTTTACCTTCATCGTCAGAATGGTGCCATCTGTGCATTTCAGGTCCGTTGATTATAAATTGTACTTTTCCTAATCTTACATCAATGTTTGAGTGAATAAACATTCCCCAGATTGCACTTATTAATCCTTTATAAATCGCAACCTCCGGGGCAGCTCCTAATAAGACTATTGGAGCAAACTCTATTGTCTGATTTATTAATATTTCAAGCGAATGTGAACGCGAACCTGAAAGCCAGTCAACATCTTTTGTAGAATGATGAGCTTCGTGTAATCTCCATAAGTATTTGTTTTCGTGCTGCCATCTGTGAAACCAATAAATGTAAAAATCATGAGACAAAACAAAGAATACTAATTGAGCCCATATGGGAACATCTGCCAAAAGTCTTAACTCATTCAGGAGTGTATTTTTATAAACATAATTTAGAAAGTTGAATATTAACAGCCCCAATACATAACTTTGAATTATTGTGTACCAAAAGAAATCATTAAAGAAACCTTCCCTAAAAACTTTCTGACCCTTATTGTAAGGGAAAATTCTTTCCAGTACTATAATTATAATCGCCGAAAAGCAGATTATTAGAGTTGTAACTATTTGTAAATGCGTATCAGGCAATTTCCATTATTCTTCTCAATTTATTGCGTTGTGATATTTCGCTTTCGTAAACTCTTTTAATACCATCACCAAGTGATTTTTCAATATCCCGTATATTACTAATTAGTCTGTGAAGTCCTGCTATTTCAACGGATGCCGCCTGGTCGGAACCCCACATTGCTCTGTCTAAAGTTATATGCCGTTCAACAAAAGTTGCACCAAGTGTAACGGCTGCCCATGTGGGGGCAAGACCGGTTTCATGACCTGAATATCCTATCGGCAGTTCAGGATATTCGTTTTTTAAAGTAACAATCATATTAAGATTTAATTCATTAACAGGACAAGGATATGCAGAAGTAGAATGTGCAATCATTAAATTTTCCTTCTCCAGATTTTTAACAGCATCCTCAATTTCTTCCTTTGTGGACATTCCGGTTGAAATGATTAGAGGCTTTCCGGTTGATTGCATCTTTCTTAAAAGAGCAATGTCGGTAAGTGTGGCGGAAGCTGCTTTATAGCATTTCGGTGAAAAGTATTCAATAAAATCTACAGAAGGTTCATCCCAGCAAGAAGCAAACCAGTCAATTTCCAGGCGCTTACAGAAACTATCAATCTCATTAAAATCTTCATAACTTAATTCCATTTTATGCCGGTATTCTAAATAAGTTATTCTCCCCCATGGTGTATCCCTTTCTTTATTCCATTGATCTTTAGGAACACAAATTTCGGGAGTTCTTTTCTGAAACTTAACCGCATCGCAACCAGCCGCTTTTGCACCGGTAATGAGATTCTTTGCAACCTCCAATGAACCATTATGATTTATACCGATTTCTCCGATTACATAGACACTTTCGCCATCGCCTATAAATCTGTTCCCGATTTTTACTTTTGGTTTTTTATTCATTACAATAAATTAGTTTTAAAATTACCAGGCAGTCCATCCGCCGTCTATTATTAAATTCGCACCTGTCATGTAAGAAGAAGCATCACTGGCTAAAAACACAACAGCACCCGCATAGTCCTGAGGCTTAGCCATTCTTTTCAACATTGTTTTCTCTGAATATTTTTTAATAAATTCTTTATCCTGAGCATCCTCAACACCGCCGGGGGACAGTGTATTCACTCGAACACCTTTCACGCCCCAATAAGCAGCGAGGTACCTTGTAAAATTCACTATAGCACCTTTTCCCGCTGGATAAGACGGGGATTTATAAAATAGTTGTTTCCCGGATTCATCGGTATATATTGATTGATCCGGACCGACAAGACCATAAGTCGAAGCTACATTTATAATACTTCCCTTTCTTTTCTCTGCCATCACTGAACCAAAAACCTGACAGCACAGAAAAGTCCCGGTTACATTTACGTTTATTGACTTTCTCCATAAATCGCATGAATAGTTTTCAAACATTGTTTGGCTTAGCATATCTTCGTTGCATATAAATGTATCATTAATAGCCGCATTATTAACTAATACATCTATTCCGTTTGTTTCAGATTCAATAATGTTGTTTGCCTCTTTGATAGAATGGTGATTGGTAACATCTATTCTTAGCGCAAATGATTTATGGTTTAAATTATTTAAAAGTGTTTTCGTTTTATTCAAATCAATATCACAAGCTATTACACTGGCACCGAATTTAGATAACGCAATACACTGAGCTTGCCCTATTAATCCCGCAGCACCGGTAACTACTACGGTTTTATCTACGAGCGAAAACAAATCATTTGTCATATTTATTTTGCGGATTTAAAATTTGTGGTTTTTCTGAAAACCGGTTCTACGGGTTTACCCCTTAAAAAATATGATACATTATTTCCTTCAATTGCTCTCTTTAAAATCGGTAAGACCCTTTCGTATGCCTGCAATGTATAATCAATTTCACTATCGGTATGAGAATAAGACACATTATGAAAACCACCCCAAAGAATTCCGTTTCGAATCATTTCCTGCTGAACAAGAGATTTCATTTCAAGCGGATTACCTGCTGATGAGTCGAATGTAATAATACTTCTGAAATCATAACCCGTACATTTTGTGTACATCATGCCTAATCCTGATGCTATTTGATTATAACCCTCTCTTAGTTTTTTCCCCTGCTTGTATAGATGCTCAACAACATTGTTTTTCAGTATAAATTTTATCGTTGCAAGAGCTGCTGCCAATGACAATGCCTCTCCGCCAAAAGTTGTAAAGAAGAATACATCTTTTTCGAGTAATCTCAT
The DNA here is from genome assembly GCA_041859005.1 of Ignavibacteria bacterium. Lineage (GTDB taxonomy): Bacteria > Bacteroidota > Ignavibacteria > Tepidaquicellales > Tepidaquicellaceae > CAIKZJ01. The sequence goes on along the minus strand of JBHELA010000236.1, from coordinate 6,236 downwards.
TACCTCTTTTCTCCCTGTCAGTACTGATAAAGGCATACCATTGGCAATTGCCTTTGAATAAGTAGCAAGATCAGGTTTAATACCAAAATATTCCTGCGCTCCTCCGTTAGCCATTCTGAAACCTGTCCACATTTCATCAAAAATTAGCAGCGAACCGTTTGCTTTGCATATTTCCGCTACTTTATTAAGGAAGTCATTATCAGGTTTTTCAAATATCACAGGCTCAAGTATTACACAAGCAACGGTTTTATCAATTGATAATAAGAGTGAGTCTATATCATTATAGTTAAAAGTATTTACAAGGTCTGACGTAGAATCAGGTATGCCCCTATTTCTGTCAGTTACTGATATATACCAATCGTGCCAGCCATGATAGCCGCAGCATAAAACTCTTTCTCTGTTTGTGTAGGCTCTTGAAAGTCTGATAGCAGCACTTGTAACGTCACAGCCGGTTTTAGAAAATCTGATGCTTTCAGCATTAGGTATCATTCGTTGTATCATCTCGGAAGTTTCTACTTCCAAAGGATGCATAAGAGAAAAAGTTATTCCATCATTAATCTGCGTTTTAATTGCCCGGTCAATTTCCTCTATACAATACCCAAGCACCAATGGTCCAATACCCATATTATAATCGATGTATTCATTCCCATCAACATCCCATACTCGCGCCCCTTTTCCCTTAACTAAATATTTTGGCGCAACACCATTGACCCATTGAGTAGGACCTTTTGCAAGTGTTTGAGTTTGAGATGGTATTAATTCTTTTGCTCTGTTTATTAACTCTATCGATTTTGAAATAATCGGATAATTTATATTGTTTAATACTTTATTCATTTATGTGATCAAATTCAGCTAATATTCTTTCCAAAATGTATAAGGGTGTAAGTTCCTCATGGATTAAAGCGTCAATAAAAAGCGCAGGTTTAAACCATTTATCCTTAAAACCAAAAGGTAAAACCTTTCCTGAAATATTATTCTTAAGCGCTATCTCAGATACAATTGAAAATAACCCGCCGGTTAAGAAGTGATCTTCAATTGTTACCGTCAGATAGCTTTGATTTAAACTTTTTATTATTATTTCTTCGTCAATAGGCTTTAATGTTCGTATATTAATAAGCCCTGTTTGTATTTTGTTCCTTTCAAGCAGATGCATTACTTCTAATGCTTCACGGAATAATACCCCGCTTGACAAAATAGTAACGTAACCAATATCTTTAATTATTTCAGCACTTCCTTCCTTAAAATCACTAGCATGTTTATACAGAGATTTTCTGTTATTGAATCTGATATAGTAAGGAGAAGAGCTTTTAAGAACAGACTCGATGCATTTCACCATATCATCTTCGTCAGCAGGACAAAATACATTAACATTTGGTATTCCCCTCATCAAAGAAACATCTTCCAGAGCCTGATGTGTAGGTCCATTAGCTTCTGATAGCAGCCCGGAAAACCCTCCAACAAGTTTTACGGGTAAATTTGGAATTCCAACATCAGTTCTGATGAATTCAAATGCCCTCATCGTTAGAAATGAAGCCAATGCATGAGTTATTGGGATTCTACCTCTTAAAGCCAACCCCGCAGCCATTCCAACCTGGGTCATTTCCGTAATACCCGTGTCAATAAACCTGTTTCCGATTTTATCGGGCAGGTTTCTTATTGCTGCTCTGTTTTCTGATGTCATTATAATAAATCTATCATCGTCAGCAACTAATTTTTCTAATAGTTGTTCGTAATTCATTTTACCTAACCATTAAAGTTTTTGATGTGAGTTTGGTTTTCTTCTTTGTGTATAATTCATTAAGTAAATCTTCAACCTCATCCCTTGAAAAGTTAACAAACCATCTGTCAGCCTTGTTTTCTATACTGGGCAGTCCTTTTCCCCTTACCGTATCAGCTATAATTATATTGGGTTTTCCTTTTGAGTAATCCAAGCTCATAATCGATTTATCCAATTCTTCAAAATTGTGACCATCAGTTCTGCCGACATTCCACCCAAAGGCTTTAAATTTATTCTCAAGAGATTCCAGCCTTATTAATCTTTCTGTCTCAATATTTGCCTGAAAATTATTTCGGTCAATTATTGCCACAAGATTATCTAAGTTTTTTGATGCAGCAACAAGCAATCCTTCCCATACCGAACCTTCATTTAACTCTCCATCGCCAAGCATAACAACAACCTTGTTCTTCCCTTTTCTAAGTTTAATGTCATACGCTATACCCATAGCCACACTCAATAGATGCCCCAAAGAACCTGAGTGAAATTCAACTCCCGGTACATTCCTGTTGGGATGCCAGTAAATATCATCATTAGTTTTCAAATGATTTTTTAATCTGTTTGAATCGAGTATTCCTACTTCCGCAAGTGTTCCGTATAATGCGGGAACATCATGCCCTTTTGACAGCAAAAAGTAATCCCTATCTTGACTGTTTAAATATCCCTCACTAACATTAAGATAGCATTTGTAAAGGTACACAAGAATATCGGTGCACGATAATGATGCCCCGATAAAGCAGCCTCCATCAGTTGACATCCTTATAATGTGCTCACGAACTTTAAACGATGTTTTTTCAAGATTCTCAATTTCCTCTGATGTCATATGTTTCTTGTTTGTTTTTCCGAAATGGTCTTTAATTTACCTATAATGTTTCTGTACCAGTTTACACCCGCATACATCTTGTTTATTTCCATTATTTCAGGCTTAATGCATAGTAAACCCAGTATATCATTAAGTGTGAAACGTGGTTTCACAGGATACAATTCTTCATAAACCCTTTTTATAAAATCATAATCCTCTTTATAATCTATCGTAAAACGGTGGCTCATCGAATAATCTCTTCCATTCTCCCATTTTACATTCCCTATTCTAAACTTTTCAGGGTTATCCCAGATATAAGGTGTTGTGTGCTCTCTTTCATATAGTTCGTCGGCTTCTCGCCACGCCTTTTCAAGTGCATCAATACTCATTACCTCAACATCATTCCCGTCAGGATATGTTGCAGGATGTATATTACTTACATAATCAAACTTCTCTGTATTTCTTAAATAATAACTCAATACTTTGTCTAATATTTCTGCGTCTATCAACGGACAATCCGATGGTATTTTTACTACAACATCAGCCCCGTATATTATTCCCGTTTGCAGATGCCTGTCCAGCAAATCATTCTCCGAACCTCTAAAATACTTCTTTCTTTCTCTTTCGCACAAATCAACTATTCTATCATCCTCTTTATTACACGTTGTTGCCACTACAATCTCTGGGTTAAAACACGAACCCTCAATCCTTTCAAGCATCCTTAGTAAAAGCTCTTTTCCGCACAATGGTAAAAAAACTTTATCTTTTAGTCTTGTAGAATTAGACCTCGCCTGAACAACTACAACCACATTCTTAACTGTATTCAATAATCTGCTTCTTGGTTGGTTTGAATTTCTTTAAAATTTGATTATTATAATTAATCGCCTCATTAAGTTTGTATTCACACACTGTAGCAATATTTCTTGCCGATGCTCCACGATTCTGCAGCGGGGTCATTAATTTCAAGGTGTTTACATCAAAATCCGAATAAACCTTCTTGCCTAAAGCAAGCCCGACATATACTACTGATGAATACTTTGTTATTAATATTTTGCAATTTGCAATCATCTCATTCGTATTTCCGGCAGTAAATACGAGCGAACCCGGGGCATATTGCTTTATCTCCTTAATAGCACGTTCAAATTTTTCATTTGGATGAAGTTTGAAAATCAACTGACTTTTCCCTGCAATCTTCAATGCATTTAAAATAAACTTCTTTCGATTTTCAAACTTCAATGTTTCTCTTGCATCAGATGTACAAACAAGTACAAAGTTTTTATACGAAAACGAATTTTTCTTGTAAATTTTACAATTATCAAAATTTGGAATTCCCGTGACCCTTATTTTCTCTTCTTTGCATCCTTTCCTGACGAACAACTCTTTGTAACCCTCCGAAGCTACACAAAAAGTTTCATAAGCATCCGAAAGACCCGTGGTGGCTGTACTTGCAAGATACCTCGGAAGTTTAAGATATTTTGAAAGATAGAAAAATATGTTCTCTTTATCTGTCATACCTTCCTGAACAAGAACAATTCTTTTCTTTCTTATATTCTTTTGAATAATTAGATCACTGCAAGTAACAACTAAATCATAACTATTATTTATACCTTTATAGTCAATCTTCAAATCATTTTGTGCTAAATATATCTCTGTATTTTTCTTAGGTGTTCCACCAAGCACAGTAAAATCAAGTAAACCTAGTTTTACAAGAAATCCCTCGAAACCGTCAGCATAATACGGTGTGAAGTAGCAGTCATACTTATCATCCAGATATAATGAAATCTGATGCATCATCTTTGTCTGATTTAACGAACCGCAAATAAACAATATATTCATACTATATAAATCAAATTTAATCATACAATATATATAATTCATTTTTTAAGACTATTAAGGAATTGTCAACAAAATGTAAAATGAATATCCATATCGAAGCGATAAAAGCAATATGTATTTAATCCGCTCTTAAGCCATATGGGGAAATCAACATTCTTAATATTCGAGGGCTAACATATTCTGGTTCAAACAGTTGAGAGTTTTTTGTACAAAGATATCATTTTGTTCTTGATTTCTTCTCTTTCAAATTGAGTAATTAATTTTTCCGAAACAGCAACCCCCTGCTTGTAAAATGATTCGCTGTGTATTAATTTTTTCAGGATTTCAATAAACCCGTCATTGTTCTTTGCTTTTAAATATTCCTGTTCATAAAGAATTTCATATTCTTCAATATCCCTGAATACCACAGGCAATCCGCATGCTGCCGCTTCTAAAGGAGCTAACGGACAATTTTCCTGATAAGAGGGAAATAGTAAAACGTCTCCTGCTGCATAAGCAAAAGGCATATCTTCTAAATCGAGTAACCCTGCAAACTTAATATGCCCAGATACCTTTGCCATTCTTTCATTCAGCTTTGATTGCCCTTCTGTAAAGGCACCAAACGGTCTGCCGCCCACCCACAGGAATTTAGCCTCGGAAATTGCTTCAGCAACTTCCAGAAAATCAGCAACCCCTTTTCTGCTCTGAAGCTGACCAACACCCAAGACGACAAAACCTTCATCAGAGAAACCGAATAACTTTCTGCCTTTAGCCCGTTTTTCCTTAGAGGCTTTCCAACGCTCCACGGGTAAAGGGTTTGTTATTCTGACTATTTCTGTGTCTGCCCTTAAATCTTTTATTGCTTTTTCAACCATAGGAGAAATTGCAATGCAAACATCGGCATAAGAATAAACTTTCCTAAAATACCACCTCACAAAATATATCCAGAACTTCCAGTTTGTTAAAGAACCTTTTATTGAATCGGGAATAACATGAACCGTAAACACACGTCTGCCTTTGTAATTTCTTCCTTTCCAAAAATAATAAGGACCGTATGTATGGCTGTGAAAAATATCCCCGCTGCCCTCATTGTTAACCAAGACATCAATTTCTTTCAACTCTTTTAAAAGCTCAACATGGTCAACAAAGGCTGTGTGAACACCCTGACCTTTTAAAATAAACTCGGTTTCTGATACTACGTGAACTTTCATAAGTTACTTAATATAATTAGATAGGATTGAAAAATGCTATCAAAGCTATTAACAAATCGTAAATATATTACGGGGAATGTTGTGTGAAACGGGAGGGTGTTACCCTCACGTTTTTTTATCACAGCTTTAACTCTGTTCTGTCTGTTTGTTTAGTTTCCTTTCTAAAATATATTTAAGCAAACGTTTCTAATGGCGTCGGAGGGTCCGTATCGTCAGGTTCGTAGCGATACCCGAGGTCAATGATTTCGCGTGCCGTGAAATAAGCCCCAAAGAACGCTGTAAAGTATCAAAAGAACTGGCATAAGTATCAAAGTTATCTGATTGTAAACAATAATCCTAATCCCGAAAATCATAATACACCCGCACAATAAGAATAAAAAAACCCGTTACAGTTGGTAACGGGTTTTCGGCTATGAGAATATGAATAAGGGTAATTAGCCTGCTTTTTAATAAGGGGAAGTTTTTTCTCCTTTACTTCCCCTTTGGTGTTGCTTTTATTTACTATACGGACATTTGTCCTATCGCTAATTTTAGTGTTTTTTCGGATTTAAGTCTTTATACAATTTAATATATTCTTTTACAACTTTCAAACTTTTTCCTGTGATTCCTCTGATCGATGGTTCATCTATCCCTT